>NZ_MWIG01000285.1:0-4167 GCF_002156145.1 Streptomyces sp. NRRL B-24572
CCCACACGGGCGCGGGCGCGGGCCCACACGGCGGCGGGGCGCCGGCCGGCCGGGTGCGGGGCCGCGCAGGGGGCGTCAGCCTGGGATCAGGCCGTCGCCGGAGAGCATCGCTCGGACATCGTCCAGGCTCGCGTCCGGCGACGGGAGGATCAGTTCCGAGGGCTCCAGGGCGTCGTCCGGGAGCGGTGAACCGAGGCGGCGGACCGCGTCGAGGAGGGCTCCCAGCGTGCGCCGGAAGCCGTACTCGTCCCCTGCTTCCATCTCTTCGAGCAGCTCGTCGTCCAGACGGTTCAGCTCGATGAAGTGGCTGTCGGCCAGCTCCAGCTGGCCCTCCCCCATGATCCGTACGATCATGACGCGTCCTGTCTGTCGCGAAGCCGCTTCTCGGAGCTACTTCTCGAAGCGCGGGTGGGACTGCTGCTGGCCCTGGTTCTGGTTCGTACCGGAGCCGCCCTCGATGGCCTGCTGCTGCGCCGAGGAGCCCCCGGCCAGCTCGGCCTTCATCCGCTGGAGCTCCAGCTCCACGTCCGTACCGCCGGACAGCCGGTCGAGCTCCGCCTGGATGTCGTCCTTGGCCAGGCCCGACTGGTCGTCGAGCGCGCCCGAGGCGAGCAGCTCGTCGATCGCGCCGGCGCGCGCCTGGAGCTGGGCGGTCTTGTCCTCGGCCCGCTGGATCGCCAGACCGACGTCGCTCATCTCCTCCGAGATGCCGGAGAAGGACTCGGCGATCCGGGTCTGCGCCTGGGCCGCCGTGTAGGTCGCCTTGATGGTCTCCTTCTTGGTGCGGAAGGCGTCCACCTTGGCCTGCAGCCGCTGGGCGGCGAGGGTGAGCTTCTCCTCCTCGCCCTGCAGCGTCTGGTGCTGCACCTCCAGGTCGCTGACCTGCTGCTGGAGCGCGGCCCGCCGGGACAGCGCCTCGCGCGCCAGGTCCTCGCGGCCGAGGGCGAGGGCCTTGCGGCCCTGGTCCTCCAGCTTGGCGGACTGGCCCTGCAGCTGGTTCAGCTGGAGTTCGAGCCGCTTGCGGGAGGTGGCGACGTCGGCGACGCCCCGCCGCACCTTCTGCAGCAGCTCCAGCTGCTTCTGGTAGGAGTAATCGAGCGTCTCGCGCGGATCCTCGGCCCGGTCAAGGGCCTTGTTCGCCTTCGCGCGGAAGATCATCCCCATACGCTTCATGACACCGCTCATGGGCTTCGCGCGCCCCCTTCTGACGGACTCGGCTCCAGCTCTTCAACAGGATCCACAGTACGGGCCCTGTCTCCATTACCGCACTGTTCGGAGCGGGATGCGCTCCTCCCCAAGGACGACTGCGCGCGGCGTCCCCTCCCGCGCAGGGAGTAGACGGATCTCGGGGAGATCCCGCGCCGTCCTTCGTACGTACGGTCCAAGACGCAGTCCGTTAGCGGATCGTTCCCGCCCGGCATGGGGTTCATGCCCACTACCCCGTACCCTTGGGTTTTGTGTTCCGTAGCCGTTCGAAGGACGAGAAGGCCCCCACCGACAAGGTGACGGCGGACCTCTCCACCAAGCAGCCCCGCGACCCCGAGGCCCCCAAGGGCCGCCCGACCCCGAAGCGGAGCGAAGCGCAGACCCAGCGCCGGCGCGCCGCGACGGTGCCGACCGACCGCAAGGAGGCCGCCAAGCGCCAGCGCGAGGCACGCCGCTCGGACCTGGCCCGGCAGCGCGAGGCGCTGGCCAGCGGCGACGAGCGCTACCTGCCCGCCCGCGACAAGGGCCCGGTCCGCCGCTTCGTGCGCGACTTCGTCGACTCGCGGTTCGCGATCGCCGAGTTCTTCCTGCCGATGGCCGTGGTGATCCTCGTGCTGTCGCTGTTCGGCAACGCCAACCGGTCGCTGCAGAACATCTCCCTGCTGCTCTGGCTCGGTGTGATCGTCCTGATCGTCATCGACTCGATCGGCATCTGGATCCGTCTGCGGAAGCAGCTCAATGAGCGCTTCCCGAACGAGCCGAAGCGCGGCGCCATCGCCTACGGCCTGATGCGCACGCTCCAGATGCGCCGGCTGCGTCTGCCGAAGCCGCAGGTCAAGCGCGGAGAGCGGCCCTGAGCGCCGACAGCTCCGAGTTCGACGGGCGCGCGTTCGGTGAGGCCACGTCGGAGTCCGGCGGCCCGGTGCTGCCCGTCGTCGCCCACTGGCCCGCCGGTCCCGGCGGGCTGCGCGACACCATCCGGCAGGAGATCATCGCCCGTCAGCTCGACGAGCAGATAACCAGTCGCTACCCGGTGGGGCAGCGGCTGCGGATCCTCGACGCGGGCATGGGGCAGGGCACCCAGGCCCTGCGGCTGGCCCGTGCCGGACACACCGTGACCGGTCTGGAGGCCGACCCCGACCTCCTGAAGACGGCCCGCGAGTCGCTGGCGACGGAGCCCGCCGGGATCCGCGAGCGGGTCCGGATGATCGAGGGCGACGGACGCGAGACCGGGGTGCACTTCCTGCCCGGCAGCTTCGACGTGGTGCTCTGCCACGGCGTGCTCATGTACGCGGACGAGCCGGACGCGCTGCTCGCGGGCCTGGCCCGGATGCTGGCGCCCGGCGGCCTGCTGTCCCTGGTGGTACGGAACGCGGAGGCCCTGTCCATGCGACCGGGGCTCGCCGGGGACTGGTCGGGAGCGCTCGCCGCCTTCGACTCGGACGTCTACACGGACGACAACGGCGTGAAGGTGCGGGCCGACCGGCTCGACGCGCTCACGGCGACGCTCGCGGGGATCGCGGCGCCGCTGCACGCCTGGTACGGGGTGCGGGTCTTCACGGACGACGTCCCCGCCGACGCGGGCCTGCCCGCCGCCGAGGAGCTGGAGCGGCTGCTCGCCGCCGAGGACCGGGCGGGGCGCACGGAGCCGTACCGGCGGATCGCGGCGCTTCTGCACCTGTGCGGGGTGCGGGGCTGACGGTCGCGCACCCCTGATCGGGCGCGCTCGCCGGGCCCCCGGTGGGGCGGAATCGGATACTCCGGACATGGACGTATCCCGTTCCCGTGCCCGCCGCCTCCTCTTTCCGCTCACCGCCGGGGCCTGCGCCGTCGCGCTCGTCGGCGGCTGCTCCTCCGGCGGTGACACGTCCACCCCGGAGCGCTCCACCCAGGCGGCGGCACCGCTCGTCTCCAACGAGCTCCAGGACGACTACCAGGCCGTCATCAAGAACGTCCTGCCGTCGGTCGTGCAGATCGAGGCGGGGAACAGCCTCGGCTCCGGGGTCGCCTACGACGCCAAGGGGCACATCGTCACCAACGCGCACGTGGTCGGCCAGGAGAAGAGCTTCAAGGTCACGGCGGCCACCGGCGGGCAGTCCGTCACGGCGCGGCTCGTCTCCTCGTACCCCGAGCAGGACCTCGCCGTGCTCAAGCTGGACAGCGTGCCGCAGGGACTGAAGGCCGCGAAGTTCGGCGACTCCGCCGAGGTCGACATGGGGCAGATCGTGCTCGCGATGGGCTCCCCCCTCGGCCTGTCCGGCAGCGTGACCCAGGGCATCGTCTCGGCGACCGGCCGGACGGTCAGCGAGGGACAGACCGGCGGCGGCACGGGCGCGACCATCGCGAACATGGTCCAGACGTCGGCGGCGATCAACCCCGGCAACAGCGGGGGCGCCCTCGTGAACCTCGACAGCCAGATCATCGGCATCCCCACGCTCGCCGCGGTCGACCCCGAACTGGGCGGCGGCTCGGCGCCCGGCATCGGCTTCGCGATCCCCGCGTCGATGGTGCGGACGGTGGCGGACCAGATCATCAAGAACGGCAAGGTGACGGACTCGGGTCGGGCGGCCCTCAACATCACCGGCCGTACGGTCCTCGACGACAACTACGAGCCGGCGGGGGTGGCGGTCGTCGAGGCTCCGGCGGACGGGGCGGCCGGGAAGGCGGGGCTGAAGCCGGGTGACGTGATCACGCGCCTCGGCGACACGGAGATCACGACGATCACGTCGTTGTCGGAGGCGCTGGCGTCCATGAAGCCGGGGGACAAGGTGACGGTGACGTACGTGCGGGGCACGACGACCCGAAAGACGGAGGTCACCCTGGGCGAGCTGTAGCCCCCGCGCCCGGCTGTGCGGCACCCCGCCGCCGTGTGGGCCCGCACCCGGCTGGGCCTTCGCCCCGCGCCTGGGTCGGGCGTCGCCCCGCTGCCGTGTGGGCAGTCGTTCCGCTGGGGCAAGGGGG
>NZ_MWIG01000286.1:0-3622 GCF_002156145.1 Streptomyces sp. NRRL B-24572
GCTCCGCCCCCCGCCCCGCCAACCCCGTCTCCCGCGGCATGGCCGCCCACAGCAGCCGCGGCGCAGGCGGAGGCGGCGGCACCGGCGGCGCCACGCCCCCACCCCGTAGCAGCAGCCCCACTGCGGGCACCCCGCACAGCAACCGCAAGAACACAGGAGCAGGAGGTGCAGGGCGTTGACGACCCAGTCCCAGCCGGTCGCGCCCCGCCGCACGTATCTCGTCGGCCGCGCCCGGCCGAACGCGATCGTCGGCAAGAACCGGGAGACCGGCGAGATCGCCCTGATCATCGTCGGCGCCTTCCTCGGCATGATGAGCGGACTCCTCGTCCCCGCCCTCCCCCTGCGGATCGCTCTCCTCGCGGGCCTGCCCATGCTCGCGATCGCCGCCGTGTACCTCCCGTACAAGCACCGCACCTTCTACAAGTGGTTCGAGATCAACCGCAGCTACAAGCGGATGCTCAAGCGCGGCACCGCCTACCGTTCCGTCGCCTCCGAGGCCGGCACCCGCCTCGACGGCCGCGAGGTCGAGGTCGGCCCGCCCCCCGGCATCGGCCGCGTCGGCTGGCTCGCCGCCCCCTTCGGCCCCGACGAGATCGCCGTCCTCCTCCACGCCGACCGCCGCACCGTCACCGCCGCCATCGAGATCGAGGGCCCCGGCGTCGGTCTGCGCGACAGCGAGGACCAGGAAGCCCTGGTCGACCGCTTCGGCACCCTCCTCAAGCACGTCGCCAACGGCGACGGCTTCGTGACCCGCCTCCAGATGCTGGCCCGCACCCTCCCCGCCGACCCCGACGCCCATGCCAAGGACGTCGCCCAGCGCGGAGACCCCCAGGCCCCCATCTGGCTCCAGGATTCCTACGACCAGCTCCAGTCGATGGTCTCCACCTCCAGCGAGCAGCACCGCGCCTACCTCGTCGCCTGCATGCACTACACCCGCGACCTCGCCGCCGAGGCCAACGCCATGGCCCGCGCCGCCCGCCACGCCTCCGGCGCCCGCAAGCTCGACCGCGACGCCGGCCTCGCCGTCGTCATGGCCCGCGAACTCACCGACATCTGCGCCCGCCTCGCCGAGGCCGACATCCGCGTCCGCCAGCCCCTCGGCCAGTCCCGGCTCGCGTCCCTCGTGCACTCCATGTACGACCCGGACCACCCCATCGACCACATCCAGGCCATGACGAAACGAAACGCTTGGCCCGCCGAACTCGACGCGATGGAACCGACCTACCTCCAGGCCAAGACCCGCGAGTCCTCCACCCGCGCCCCCTGGTGCCACGCCACCGCCTGGGTGAAGGAGTGGCCGATGACCCCGGTCGGCGTCAACTTCCTCGCCCCGCTCCTCGTCCACACCCCCGACGTCATCCGCACGGTCGCCGTCACCATGGACCTGGAGCCCACCGAGGTCGCCATCGAGCGCATGCTCACCGAGAAGACCAACGACGAGGCCGAGGCGTCCCGCCAGGCCAAGATGAACCGCACGGTCGACCCCCGCGACATCGCCGCCCACGGCCGGCTCGACCAGCGGGGTGAAGATCTCGCCAGCGGCGCGGCAGGAGTGAACCTCGTCGGGTACATCACGGTGTCGTCGCGTTCGCCCGAGGCCCTCGCCCGGGACAAGCGCACGATCAGGGCCTCCGCCGGCAAGTCGTATCTGAAGCTGGAGTGGTGCGACCGCGAGCACCACCGGGCCTTTGTGAACACCTTGCCGTTCGCGACCGGCATCCGCCGCTAGGGCCGAAGGGGCACAGACCCATGCGAGATCCGCTGTCCGTCCTCACCGAAGCCTTCACCGCCTTCCTCTTCGGGAAGGTGGAGACGACCCGTCTGCCCGTCCGCACCTCCACCGGGCAGGCCCAGGCCGTCTACCTGCCGACCGCCGCACCCGGCCTCGGCGACTCCGGCGTCATCATCGGCCGCGAGGTCTACAGCGGCAAGGGCTACATCTACGACCCCTTCCAGCTGTACGGGCAGCAGCTCCCCGCCCCCCACTGGCTGGTCCTCGGCGAATCCGGCAACGGAAAGTCGGCCCTGGAGAAGACGTACGTCCTCCGCCAGCTCCGCTTCCGCGACCGGCAGGTCGTCGTCCTCGACGCCCAGGGCGAGGACGGCGTCGGCGAATGGAACCTCATCGCCCAGGAGCTGGGGATAACCCCCATCCGCCTGGACCCGATGGTCGCCAACGACTCCGGGATCCGCCTCAACCCCCTGGACCCGTCGATCACCACGACGGGCCAGCTGGCCCTCCTCCGCACCATCATCGAAGTGGCGATGGGCCACGGCCTCGACGAGCGCTCCGGCTTCGCCCTCAAGGTCGCCCACGCCTACGTCACCGAACACACCACCGACCGGCAGCCGATCCTCACCGACATCGTCGAGCGCCTCCGCCACCCGGAGGCCGAATCGGCGGAGGCGATGAACGTCGACATAGACGACGTACGGGCCTGGGGCCTGGACGTCGCCCTCGTCCTCGACCGCCTCGTCGACGGCGACCTCCGCGGCATGTTCGACGGCCCGACGACGGTCGGCATCGACCTCGACGCCCCCCTCATCGTCTTCGACCTGTCCCACATCGACCGCAACTCCATCGCCATGCCGATCCTCATGGCGATCGTCGGCGTCTGGCTGGAACACACCTGGATCCGCCCCGACCGGAAGAAGCGCATCTTCCTCGTCGAGGAGGCCTGGCACATCATCAACAGCCCCTTCGTGGCCCAGCTGTTCCAGCGCCTCCTGAAGTTCGGCCGCCGCCTCGGCCTGAGCTTCGTGGCAGTCGTCCACCACCTCTCGGACGTCGTCGACGGAGCAGCGGCAAAAGAAGCGGCGGCAATCCTCAAGATGGCCTCGACCCGCACCATCTACGCCCAGAAGGCCGACGAGGCACGCAACACGGGCCGGGTCCTCGGCCTGCCCCGCTGGGCGGTCGAGATCATCCCGACCCTCACCCCCGGCATCGCGGTCTGGGACGTCAACGGCAACGTGCAGGTGGTCAAACACCTCATCACCGAGAAGGAACGCCCCCTCGTCTACACCGACCGCGCCATGACGGAAGCCTCCGTCACGGACCCGGAACTGGAGTGGGAGACCGAACAGCGCGCGATCCTCATCGAGCAGCAGATGAACGGCACTTCGCAGTCGACGGTGGCGTGACGTGACCGAGCAGAAGAGGCAGGGCGGCGTCTCCGACGGCTTCGTCGTCGGCCTGTTCGCCCTGATCCTCGGCCTCGCGGTCCTCGTCTGGACGGCAACCGGCGTGGCCGGGCTCCTCGCACACGGCGCCTGGCCGGCCGGCGTCACCTTCGCCCGGACCCCGATGGCCCTGCGCGCCCTCGCGACGGCCCCGACGGACCTCCCGGCGGCCTGGCCCGCCACCCCGCCGGGAGCACTCTCCGGGTACGGCCTCTTCTGGGGCCTGCTGATCGGCGAGGCGATGATCCTGATGGTCCTCGCGGTCTTCGTCCTCGGCACGACGGTCCGCTGGCGCGCGGTCCGCGCAAACCGAAAGGCGGGGGCGTACGCCCCGGCTCCGGTACGGGGCGACACGGGCGTACGGAAGGACACGGAGGCACGGAAGGACACGCAGGCACGGGAGGAGCCCGCCGCGCCCCCGGCCCCGCGCCGCCCGGCG
>NZ_MWIG01000287.1:0-76036 GCF_002156145.1 Streptomyces sp. NRRL B-24572
GTCGCCGTCTCCCACCCCCACCTCGTCGCCGACGTCATCGAGCGGGCCGCCCGCGCCACCGTCCACTGACGCCCCGCCCCCGGGCGGGGCGTCAGTGGACGGTGGCGCGGGCGGCCCGCTCGATGACGTCGGCGACGAGGTGGGGGTGGGAGACGGCGACCGAGTGCGAGGCGGCGATCTCGGTGGTGCGGGCGTGGGCGCGCTCGGCCATGAAGCGCTGTGCGTCCGCCGGGATGTTGAGGTCGCGGGTGGTGACGATGTCCCACGTGGGCTTCGTCTTCCAGGCGGCCGTGGTGGCCTGTTCCCCGAGGGCGGCCTGGGCGATCGGGCGCTGCGCGGCGGCCATGAGAGCGGCCTGCTCTGCGGGGACGTCGGCGGCGAACTGCTGGTGGAACTTGTCCTGCTGGATGTACAGGTCGGTGGCGGGGGAGCCGTCGGCCTGCCGATAGGTCACCGGGTCGAGGGTGCCGGGGAGAGTGGAGCCCGGGAACTTGTTGGTGAGTTCGAGGGCGCTCTCGCCGGGGGCGGGGAGGAATGCGGCGACGTAGACGAGGGCCTTGACCTCGGGGTCGTCGGTGGCGGCCTGGCTGATCACGTTGCCGCCGTAGGAGTGTCCTACGAGGACCTTGGGGCCCTTTACGTGGTCGAGGACCGTGCGCAGGGCGGCGGCGTCGGGCGCCGGTCCGCGCAGCGGGTTGGCTGCGGCGATGACGGGGTAGCCGTCGGCGCGCAGCTCCTCGATGACGCCGTTCCAGCTGGAGCCGTCGGCGAAGGCGCCGTGCTCCAGGATGATCGTGGGCTTGGTGTGCCTCCCGGCATCGGCGGCCTCGGCCGCACCGTTGGCGGTGCCGCCGAGGGCGAACGCGCCGAGCGCGAGCCCCGCTGTGAGCGATGCGGCCGCACCGGTCGCCAGTCGCTTGCGTCCACTCTTGATGCTCACCACGGCATTTCCCCTTCAGGTGTTTCGGCAACGGAGACGGATCGGCCTCGCCGATCTGCGTCACCGCTCTGACTGGTGACGCAATCTGTCAGGTTGGTCGTCACCTGTCAAGAGGGTGACTATGATGGTGGGGTTCAGGTCGCGCGTGCGAGGCGCGCCGGTACCTGTGGACACGCACGCACGGAAAGGCGAGTGGAATGAGTGACATCTCGGAGGAGAGGGCGCTGCTGGCAGGTGGGTGTTTCTGGGGCATGGAGGAGCTGATCCGGTCGCTTCCCGGAGTGGTGCGCACCCGGGTGGGTTACACCGGCGACGACGACAAGCCCCGTCCCACCTACCGCGACCACGGGAGGCACGCGGAGTCGATCGAGATCGCCTTCGACCCCTCGGTCACCGACTACCGCACGATCCTGGAGTACTTCTTCCAGATCCACGACCCCACCACGAGGAATCGCCAGGGCAACGACGTGGGGCTCAGCTACCGCTCCGCCATCTACTACGCCGACGACGAGCAGCGGCGCGTCGCTCAGGAGACCATCGCTGACGTCGAGGCATCCGGACTGTGGCCGGGGCCGGTCGTGACCGAGGTCGAGCCGGCCGGTCCGTTCTGGGAGGCCGAGCCGGAGCACCAGAACTACCTCCAGCGCTATCCGGACGGCTACACCTGCCACTTCCCGCGCCCGAACTGGCGCCTGCCCAGGCGCGAAGCGTCCTGAACGCCCGTGCGGTCGGGAGGAGCACGCTCCTCCCGACCGCACGGGCGTGACCCGGTGCACACCGGTTCATCGCGACGACCGTGCGCTGTCGCCCTCTTCGCGCACGGCTCCCGCACGAGGACGTCCGCCGGTGCGTCCGCACAGCCGGCCGGCATCGGGGCTCCCTCTTCCCCGGGCTCGCCACCCGGGCAGCCACCCGAGGAGCCGGACGTGCCCGACGCGCACACCCGTCGCGAGGCTCAGAGGTGATCCGCGTCGACCACGGCTTGGGCGAAGGTGCTGGGTGCCTCCTGCGGCAGGTTGTGGCCGATGTCCGCGACGGTGCGGTGCGCGTAGGGACCGGTGAAACGGTCGCGATAGACCGAGCCGTCGCCGGGCGGGGTGAAGGGGTCCAGGGCGGCGTCGAGCGTGAGCGTGGGGACGTGGATGGGGGGCCGGGCGGCGAGCTGCTTCTCGTAGCGGTCGTAGCGGGCCTCGCCATCGACCAGACCGATGCGCCAACGGTAGTTGAACAGGACGATGGCGGCGTAGTCGGGGTTCTTGAAGGCCTCGGCGGTGCGTGCGTAGGTGGCGTCGTCGAAGTTCCAGTTGGGGGAGACGAGCGTCCACACGAACCGGCACAGCGCGATGCGGTCCTCCTCGTTCTCCATCGCCTTCTTGCCGCGGTCGGTGGCGAAGTACCACTGGTACCACCAGTTGTGCTCGACGGCGGCCGCGGCCGGCTCCAGCTGTGCTTTGCGGTTGGTGATGAGGTATCCGCCGGTGGAGACAAGGGCCTTGACGCGCTCGGGCCACAGCGCGGCGATGATGTCCGCGGTGCGCGAGCCCCAGTCGAAGCCGGCCAGGACGGCCTTGTCGATCTTCAGGGCGTCCATCAGGGCGATGATGTCGAGCGCGATGGCGGACTGCTCGGCCGTGCGGGGAGTACGACCCGACAGGAAGCGGGTGCTGCCGTGGCCGCGCAGATAGGGAACGATGACGCGGTAACCCAGGTCGGCGAGGAGCGGGGCGACGTCGACGAAGCTGTGGATGTCGTACGGCCAGCCGTGCAGGCAGAGCACGACCGGGCCGTGCGAGGGGCCGGCCTCGGCGTAACCGATGTCGAGGACACCGGCCTTGACCTGCTTGTACCTCCGGAATTCGGTGTGTGTGCAGGGGGTGGTGCTCGGCACCGAGGGAACCTGTGTGCCGCCGTGCCCGTGCGAGGCGGTCGCGGCGAACGCGTCGGTCTGCAGGCCGGTCAGCGAGACCGCCGCCGCGCCGGTGCCCAGGCCGACGGCCTTGCTGAAGATACGCCTGTTGATCATGTGGATTCCTCCGTCGTGCGTTTCCGGTGACCGGCTGGCAACCGGACCCACTCTGGCGCGCGTCCAAAGCGGAAACATCAGTCAGATGACGGTGCGGCACAAGCAGGAAGACCGGGACCCGCACACACCGAAGGCCGGGTCATTAGACTGAGGCAGCCGCCTGCCCGCGGAACGGGACCAGACCGCCGCAGGCGCGGACCGCTGCTCCGGACGGGGCGCGTGATGGAGCGAGATCCTGCTGACGCGACCGCTGTCGGGCGTCATGATCCACGCGACACCCGGAGGACAGCGGTACGGATCGTCCCGCGGGTTGATCAGTTCCATCTCCCGGACGACCAGAGAGCGGCCGGCCACGATGTGCAGCGGGCGCTGCCGCACACCCGCCGAGAGATCGCTGTCCATGCCGGCCAGGAGCAGACGGGCACCGCCGAGCCGCTTGCCGGTCGGCAGGGAGACGTCGGGGGAGTAGCGGTCCCTGACCACCTTGCCGAACTCCCCGAGCTCGGCCGCAGAGAGGGTGTCCCACACCTCGTGCCAACCGGCCTCCGCACGGCGCGCCACATCCTCGTGCGCCGTGGCCGTGGTCGTCTCCAGGGCGAGGGCCGGCTTGGTACGGGCCTGGCTCAGCCGACTGCGCACGGTGCCGACGGGAACCGCGCATGCTTCGGCGATCTGCTGGTACGACGTGATCCCGGTGGAGAAGTACCTCAGAACGACCGGCAGGCGCAGAGTCGGCGACAGCGTCTCGACCGCCGCCCGGATCCAGTCCCGCAGCGCGCGGCTCTGCAGCACCTGCTCGGGCGTGACAAGGTCCGGCGGCAGCGGTACCTCATCCACGGACTCGACGCGGCGGGAAGCCCTCGGCAGGGCCCGGCAGCCGTTGCGTACCACCATGCGCAGCCACGGCCCACGGGCTGAGGACCGCGGACGTCCACGATGTGGCGCAGCCCCACCAGAGCCGCGTCCTGCACGATGTCGTCCCCGTCCGGGCCCGGCCCCAGCAGGCTGACCGCCACCGCGCGCATCGCGGGCCGGTGCCGGTCCAACAAGCAGGGCCGGAGCGGACACGTCGCCCGCCTGGGCGGCCGGGGTCGATGCCGAGTCCTCCGCTGTCCAGGCAGCCACCGGCTCCGTGCTCGTACGCCCCCTCCCGCCCGGTCCGTCAGGGGGACCCAGTGATCGACAGACGAGTTCTCCTGCGCACCCGCCGCGTCGCGGCGCTCGGCGCCCTCGGTCGCCGAGCCGTCGGCGGGCATCCTGCCCCCGGTGATCACTCGGGCTGTGCCTTGGGGCTCCGAAGCAGGTCCTCGGAGGTGGCGGCCCAGTCGATCGTGGCGAGCTCGCGACCGGCCGGAACGAGCTCATAGGTGTACTCCAGCCACTCCGCAAGCGGGCGTGCGGGTATCTCGAACAGGGCCGCCGTGTCCCTGGCGGTCAGCTGCAGCCATGCGGTGACCGGCTCCCTGGACTGCGACGGCCACATCCGCACGTCACCGAAGCCGCTCGCAGAGCGCAGTCCCTGCCGAAGGAGGTCGCGGCCGATCCGCCACAGCACACGCGTGCCGCCCTGGACGAGGAACTCCACGCACACGACCAGGGGGGCCTCCGGCGAGAACCGGAACTCGGCCCTGATGGGCTGTCGGGCAGAGAGGCTCAACACGCGCTCGATGTCCAAGCTCAACTCGAAGCAGCCCTCCGGCACCGCTCGACGTACCTGTACACCTGGTCGGTCACCGCTCATGATGTGGGGATCTCTCTCTGCGACGGGAGACTGGCCGAGCCCACTCTCGTGCGCGCTGGAGCGCCACGCGTAAGTCATATGACCGCCGAGTTCGGCCGACTTCGACGGCGAAGGGGCAGCGAGGGACACCTGCCGACCGGAACGCTTCCCCTGTCCACGCCCTCGTCCGGAGCGCTCTTCCGGGTGTGCTCGGGCGCTGTGGGCGATCAGCATTAAGTCATTCGACTGTCGCCTCCGATCCGCGCCTGAACGATTCTGAAACCGTCGTCGGCGTGTCAGCGCCGGCTGATCGTCATGCGCAGAGGGGCCATCCGTGAACCACACTCCCGTCGTCTTCATCCATGGCACCTGGCTGCACACGCTCTCCTGGGAGTCATGGGCGGAGCGCTTCGACGGCCGGGGGTTCCTCACCTTCACACCGGGTTGGCCCGGGGAAGTCGCCTCCGGGGAGACGCGCACGTCGTCCGAGACGTTCGCAGGCATCGGCCTGGACACGCTGACGGCCCACTACGCGGAAATCGTGCGGTCGTTTGAGATTGCGCCAGTGGTCGTCGGCCACTCGGTCGGCGGCCTCATCGCGCAGCGTCTCATCGGAGCCGACATCGGCCGAGCCGCGGTGGCCATCGCACCGGCCCCGATCGACGACATCCCGCTGCCCCCCTCCTCAGCCCGGTTGTGGACCCCTGGCCAGGCAGGCGCCGACCCGTTGGTGACCCTGTCTCCGCAGCGGTTCCACCGCGACTTCGCGAACACGGTCGCGGCAGAGGAGTCGTACCGGCTCTTCGAGCGCTATGTCGTGCCGGCACCCCGCCGTCTGGTCGGCGAAATCGGGGCCGCGGGCGGGGTGGGCAGTGCTGTGGCGCACGTCGGCAACGCGCACCGCGGCCCCCTGCTTCTGATATCCGGGCAGGAGGACCGGCTGGTGCCCGACGCCGTCACGCGTGCGGTGTACAAGAAGTACGGCGACTCGACGGCCGTGACCGACCTGAAGCAGTTCGCGGACCGCGGCCACTCCCTGGTCATCGACAACGGATGGAGAGTCGTCGCCGACTACGTGCTCTGCTGGCTGGAGGAACGCGGCCTCCGCACGCACCCCACCGCGGTCTGAACGCGCGCGGCCGCAAGGAGAATCCTGTGGAGCCCCGCCCGCCGGCCGCCACGTCACATGTTCTGGCCGTCGGGCAGCTTGCCCAGCGCGTCGCGGAGGGCGGCGCGCGCGGTGATGCCGAGCTTGGGGAACACGCGGTACAGGTGTGAGCTGACGGTGCGTGGCGACAAATGCATGCGTGCGCCGATTTCCTTGTTGGTGAGGCCGCTGGCAGCGAGGTCCGCGATCCGGCGCTCCTGCCAGGTCAGCGGGGTGAGGTGTGTCGAGGAGGCGACGGTGGGAGTGCCGGTGGCGCGGAGCTCGGCCCGGGCCCGTTCCGTCCAGGTCGTCGCCCCGAGCCGTTCGAAGGCCTCCGCCGCCAGGGCCAGGGGCCGTCGTGCCGCTTTGCGCCCGTGGGTGTGGCGATGACGGATGCCGCGCGCGAGTCGGATGCGGGCGAGTTCGAAGGGGAAGACGGCACCGGCGGGATGGGATTCGGCGCGGTCGTACAGGGCGTCGGCTTCGGCGGGATCGGTGGCGGTCATGGCGAGGGCGCCGTAGGTGATGAGCGCCAGGCGGGGGGAGATGTCGGGGAGGCCCGCTTCCTGGGCGGCGAGGGCGTGTCTGCGGGCCTGTTCGGCGCGGCCGGTGTGGAGGGCCGCTTCCACGAGATCGAGGAGGGTTCGGGACGCCTGGTGGGCGTAGGGGGAGAAGGAGCCGGGGGAAGTCAGGCCGATGGCATGGAGGTAGGCGGCTTCGTAGTCGCCTTCGGAGAGCGCGGCGGCGGTGCCGATGGCGTCGGCGATCTGCGTGAGGAATCCGACGCCACGGGGACGGGCCCAGGCGTCGACCACGGCCTGCAGTTCCCGGGCCTCGTCGACCCGGCCGCGCAGAGCGGCCAACAAGCCCACATACGCATGGGTGTGGTAAACGAGCAGACCGTGGGCGTGCGCCGTCGTCAGCTCCAGGCAATGCCGGCCGGTCAGCTCGGCCTCGTCCCACTCGCCGACCGCGATCTGGTCGAGCATGATCAGGTGCAGCATCGTCATGACGTCGCCCACGGCCCCCGTCTCCAGCTCGCGGTCCGCAGCGCGCTGCAGCAGCGGCCGGTACTGGCTGAGGGTGTCCACGTGGTAGGAGGCGGCACCGAGCCGCGTGATGTCCCACGGTTCCAGGTGGAGGCCGGCGTAGGCGCGTTCCACCCGCTCCCGCACACCGGCGCCGCGACGCACCACGTCGCCCCAGGCGTCCTGGTAGATGCGTGAGTACGGGTGCACCAGATCGCCCAGTGAGTCGAGCAGCTCGTGGGTCCGTTCCCACCAGACCTCGTCACTCGCGTACTGGTCGATGGCCAGCAGCAGGTCGACAAGACGGGTGAGCACCTCGTCCGGTTCCCGCGGCCCGCTGTCGCGCATGCCCTCGATCGCCGCGAAGACCTGCCGCTGCGCGGACCGGATGTCACCGCCCTCGAAGAACGCGACGTAGCCCGACGCGACCACCGAGTCCGGGGAGGCGTCGGTACCGGAACCGGTGCCCGAGCGGAGCAACTGCTGCGCGTGTTCCAGCCGGCCGGAGTGCCCGGCGATGTACGCCGCGCTGCCCAGCCTCCGGGACCTCTCCTCACGGCTCTCGCTCAGCTCCGCGGCGCGGGTCAGCCATGTGATGGCGGCCAGTGCGCCGCCACGCCGGGTCGCGGAGTCCGCCGCCCTCTCCAGGACGGCCGCCACCTCCTCGTCCGGATCGACCGTCGAGGCCGCCAGATGCGTGGCCCGCCGCTCGATGTCGTCGTGGTGCACCCGGGCGAGGGCCGCGTGGGCGGCACGCCTTTCGTTGGGCGTCGCCATCTGGACCACGGTCGAACGCACCAGCGGATGCCGGAACACGAAGTCGCCGCTCAGCGCGTCGATGTCCAGCAGACCGGCCGTCACCGCCTCGTGGGCATCCGTCATGCGGTAACGGGCGCTGCCCGTGGGGCCGGTCGCCGCACCAGCGCCGACACCGTCCAGAGCACCGTGCAGCAGCGCCGCGCGGACATCCTCGCCGAGGGCTTCGATCCGGGCGCCGTACACCTGCTGGAGACGTTGGGGCAGCGGGATGCCGGCGTACCCGAACAGTGCCTCGGGCGTGTGCCCCGTCCGGGTGCCGCGCACGTACGACGGCAGCTCCAGCAGGGCCAGCGGGTTGCCTTGGGCCTCGTCCAGAATCAGACGGCGGATCCGGGAGTCCAGCTCCGGGTGGTGCATGCCGAGGAGTTGTTCCGACGCCTTCCCCGACAGCGCGGTCACCGCAAGTTCCGGAAGCGCGGCGGTGTCGAAGCCCGATGGCACGCCGGCACGCAGGCCGACGACGAGCTTCACCGAGCTGCCGGTGAGCCGGCGCCCCACGAATCCGCACACCTCGGTGCTGGAGGTGTCGAACCACTGGCCGTCGTCGAGTACCAGCAGCAGCGGTTTCTGCGACGCCGCGAGGGAGAGGAGGTCGAGGACGGCGATGCCGAGGGTCATGACCGAAGGAGGCGAGTTCTCGCCCCTGCCGAAGACGACGTCGAACACCTTTCGGTGGCTGCCGTCGAGCTGGTCGATGGACGAGAGCAGCGGGTACAGGAACTGGTGCAGGCCGGCGAACGGCAGCTCCGACTCGGCCTCGACCCCGGCCGCCCTGATCACTCGGTGCTCCCCGCCCTCGGCGAGACCGGCGACGTGGTCAAGCAGGGCACTCTTGCCCACACCCGCGTCGCCGCGCAGGACGAGGGCCCGGCCTCCGGTGGCTGCCACGAGCTCGGACAGCACCGACTGCTCGCGTTCGCGGCCGACCATCGCCCCGTCGATCGACTCCATCGTCCCCTACTTCCTTCCCCGTTGAACCGGCCCGGCTCGCATGCCACGCGGTTCGCGTGCACGGATCCGGCCAGGCGTGACGGCGAGGGAACGTCGTCGTTCTCCCTCTCGCCGCGGGACGGTTGCCCCCTCGGCCGGCGCCGTTCGTACGCTCCGTGCCGTCCCCTGCACCGTGGCTGTGCCATGGCGTGCCCCACCCTGCGCTGCCGCGAGGCAACACTAGATGTCCCCACGGAACCCCGCCACCTGGGATGGCCGAAAGTGTTCTTGGCGCACAGCTGCCTTCCGCGGCGTTCGCCCCTGGAGACACACGGAGATATGCGTCCCTGAGGGAAGGTCGCCGTGTCAGGATGTTCCGATGCCGTTCAGAAACGTGTCGACGACGATGTCGGCCGCCTGGCCGGGGCCCAGCTCGTCGCTCTGCCGGGCCACCAGGTTCATGAGCGCGGGCAGCAGGGCGCTTGCCCATCCTTGGGGAAGGCCGGTGCGCAACAGTCCTTCGTCGGTTGCGCGTTGGAGGAAGGCGTCGACTTCGCGGACGGCGGCGTCGCGGCGTGCGTGGACGGTGTCGTCCGCGAGCATGCGGGCGAGATCGACGGGCCAAGTGCGGTTGACGGCGATGATGTTCTCTACGTAGCGGTGCAGGGCGACGGCGACAGGCGCTTCACGGAGCCGTGCGTCCTCGATGGCTCCTTCGATGGCCGTGAGGCGGGCTTCGTAGATGGCCGCGAGGAGGTCCTCGCGGGAGGCGAAGCGCCGGTAGACGGTGCTCCGGTCCACGCCTGCCTCGGCGGCGATGCCGGCGATGCTCGCGCCGGGGTCGGCGGCGAGCATGCGTGCTCCGGTGGTCAGGACGGCTTCCAGATTGCGTGCTGCATCGGCTCTCACCGCCCCGAGTCTAGCCAGGAAATGTCGAGACTGCGGCATCTAAAGCCACTGACATGTTGAGGAAAATCCAACAAGTGCTACATTAGTGTTGCGGTTCTTAGGAAAAGAGCTACTCCTATGTCGAAATCATCATGGTCTGCATCCCCTGGGCAGGCGAGGTGGCGGCCGCTATGAGCGCATTGCTCCTCGCGGTCCTGCTTGCGGCCCTCGACCGGACGATCGTCTCCACCGCACTGCCCCGGACGGCCCGGGAGCTGAACGGATCCGACGACATCGCACGGGTCGGCGCCGCCTACCTCCTCGCGTCGACGGCGGCGGCATGATCGTGCTGACTTTCGCCCTGGTCGGTGACATCGTCACCCCGGCCGAACGCGGCCGCCACCAGGGGATGTTCGGCTCGGTCTACGGCGCCGCCGGCATCCTCCTCGCCGTCTTCCCCAAGCCCCCCGGAAGCCCGGGGCCACGGCGCCCGCCCCTGCCACAGAGGCCGTCCCGCCCGAGGGCGCCGTCCCGGCTGCCTGAACCACCGCACAGCACGCCACGACCGACCACCGGAAGAGAGAAGACGCATGATCACCTACGACCGGCTTTTCATCGGGGGTTCCTGGGTTGAGCCGAGCAACCCGGAGCTGCTGGACATCGCCTCGCCGCACGACAGGTCGGTGGTCGGTCGCGCCGCTCAGGCGCGGCCCGCGGACATCGACCGCGCGGTCGTCGCGGCACGGGCGTCCTTCGAGGCGGGCGAGTGGTTGCAGACCTCGCCGGCGGAGCGGATCGCCGTCCTGCGGCGGTTCGACGCGCTGCGCGAGAAGAACGCGCAGAAGATCGCGCACCTGATCTCGCTGGAGAACGGGTCGGCCGGTTGGTTCACCCGTGCCGGACAGCCCGGTCTCACCCGGCAGGCGAACGCCTACCTGAAGGCGGCGGAAGAGTTCGCTTGGGAGGAGACACTGGTGCCCTCCGACCCCACCTCCCCGGTGCGCAGCGTGGTGCGCCGTGAGGCGGTCGGCGTGGTGGCCGCGGTGATTCCGTGGAACTCGCCGTTCTCGTCGGCCACTTCGAAGATCATCCCCGCTCTGCTCGCCGGTAACTCCGTGGTCCTCAAGGTGTCCCCGGAGAACTCGCTGAGCATGGGATTCCTCGCCGAGTTGCTGGAGCAGGCGGGCCTGCCCGAGGGCGTGATCAGCGTCCTCGCCGCGGACCGGGAGACCAGCGAGTACCTGATCTCCCACAAGGAGGTCGACAAGATCGCCTTCACTGGTTCGACCCGGGCCGGCCGCCGCATCGCCGCCATCGCAGGGGAGCAGCTCAAGCGCGTCAGCCTTGAGCTGGGCGGCAAGTCCGCCGCCGTCATCCTGCCCGACGCCGACATCGCCAGGGCCGTGGCGGGCCTGAAGTTCGGCTCCCTGCTCAACAACGGCGAGTCGTGCATCGCGCAGACCAGGATCCTGGCCCCCCGCAGTCGGTACGAGGAGGTCGTGACCGCGCTGAAGGACATGGTGGAGTCGCTGAAGGTCGGTGACCCGAACGACCCCGACACGTTCATCGGCCCGATGATCCGCCCCGACCAGCAGGAGCGGGTGCGCAACTACATCCAGCTCGGCATCGACGAGGGCGCCCGCCTGGTCACCGGCGGCCCGCACGTCCCCGAAGGCCTGGAGAAGGGCAACTACGTCACCCCCACCGTCTTCGCCGACGTCGACAACGCGATGCGCATCGCACAGGAGGAGATCTTCGGGCCCGTCCTGGTCGTCATCGCGTACGAGGACGAGGACGAGGCCGTCCGCATCGCCAACGAGTCCGAGTACGGCCTCTCCGGCGGCGTCTGGTCCTCCGACGAGGAACACGCCCTGGCGGTCGCCCGCCGGATCCGCACCGGTACCGTCACCGTCAACGGCGCATCCGTCGCGTTCGACGGCCCGTTCGGCGGATTCAAGGCCAGCGGGATCGGCCGCGAGTACGGTGCGGTCGGCCTCGGCACCTACACCGAGTACAAGACCATCACCGTCTGATCCCACCAGGCGCTCCGCACGGGACGACGTGACCGCCGAAGGCAGCAGGTGACCTGACCACGCGCCGCACACCTGCTCCTCCGCCCAAGCCATAGAACGTGTGAGTGAACATGTTCACACGTGTGTGTGCTTCTCGTGCCGATCGTCATGTGTGCACATGTTGTATGGTGATCCCGCCATCCCCTTCCGAAGACAGGGCACAGGTATGACGCTGACCACCACACCGTTCGGAACGCGCGCCACCGCCGCCGAGATACTCGCCGGGGTCGATCTGAGCGGGCGCCGGATGATCGTCACGGGAGGATCCTCCGGCCTCGGCGTCGAGACGGTACGCGCCCTCGCCGGCGCGGGAGCGCAGGTGACCGTCGCCACACGCAACCCCGCTGACGCCGAGCCACTCGTCGAGGAGTTCCCGGGAACACGGGCCGTCGCACTCGACCTTGCCGACCTGGCGTCCGTTCGAGCCTTCTGCGATGCCTGGACCGGGCCGCTCGACGGCCTCGTCGCCAACGCCGGCGTGATGATGCTCCCGACCCGTCAGGTCGACGCACTGGGCTGGGAGATGCAGCTCTCCACCAACTACCTCGGCCACTTCGCCCTCGCCGTCGGCCTGCGCACCGCTCTTCAGGCGGCCGAGCGGCCCCGTGTGGTCGTGGTCAGCTCCGGCGCCCAGCTCCGGGCGGGATTCGATTTCGACGACCCGCAGTTCGAGCGACGCCCCTACGTCCCGTTCGCCGCCTACGCACAGTCGAAGACGGCCGACGTGCTGCTCGCCGTCGGTATCAGCCGTCGATGGGCCGAGCACGGCATCACCGCCAACGCCTGCGCGCCGGGATGGATCCACACCAACCTGACCCGCCACCTCGACAAGGCGACCATGCAGGCCGTCGGCGCCATGGACACGGACGGAAACCTGCTCACCCCCGACTACTACAAGACCCCGGCCCAGGGCGCCGCGACCACGGTACTGCTGGCTGCGTCACCGTTCCTCCACGGTGTGACCGGGCGGTACTTCGAGGACAATCAGGAAGCCGAGGTCGTCGACGGGGGCCCCGACGTCATGGCGGGCGTCGCCAGGTGGTCGGTCGACCCCACCGCCGCGGACCGGCTGTGGGACCTGGCCCTCCCCGCAGTGAGCTGAAGGAGCAGCCACGTCGACGCGCGGGGCCGTGCGCCGGCCTGTGGCGGGCGACCCACCGCGTCGGCGACACCACGCCGGAGCAGTCGTGGGATTTCGACGCGGCGCGTGGCCCCACCAAGACCTGACCCGATGAGACGAACGCCGTCGCCCGGTCCTTCAACTCCAGGGGCGGGACGTACCTCGAAGCCGAGCGGAGCCACTGCGGCGATGCGGTCTCCCCACCAAGGGACGGAACACGTTCTTCATCCCGTCCGACACCCTCGACCCGGTGCTCTCCTCGCGAGGTGAGAAACGATGACACACGCCGCCGACCCCGACTCCGCATACCTGCTGGGGCATTCGTCCACGGAGACCGACCGGCTCCTGCTCCAGGACCGCCCGTACGACCCGATCACCGAGCAGCCCCTGCTGACAGCCGGGCTGCGTCCCGGCATGCGCGCCCTCGACGTCGGCTGCGGCGCCGGGGACGTGACATTCCTGGCGGCGCGGATCGTCGGGTCCACGGGATCGGTCACCGGAGTCGACGCGGCACCCCGTGCCCTGGAGGTGGCGCGGGCCCGCGCCGCAGGCCGGAAGCGGGACCAGGCCGGGGACGCCGAGATCTCGTTCCGGCCGGTGACCCTGCCCGACGTCACCATCGACCTCGGCGGACCGGTGGGCGCCGTGATCGGCCGACTGATCCTCGGACACCTCCCCGACCTTGTCATGGCGCTGCGCCGTCTCTCCCGGCCGGTGCGTCCCGGCGGGCTCGTCGTCTTCCAGGACCTCGCCGATGTTCCGCTGCGGGGGGAACCCCCCACCCCACTGAACGGCGCGGTCCTGGAAGGCATCGGCGCGGCACGCACGGTGAACGGCAGCGGTCCGGGAGAGGACGCGCGCCTGTACCCGCTGTTCCGCCGGGCGGGCCCGACCGCGCCCGCCCTCTCGGCGACGACACCCATGGGCGGCGCCGAGGGCGACACAGTGCCCCCGCTCGTCGTCACACACGCTGAAAGGCAGGTCCTGTGAGGACGTCCGCCCGAGGTGCCGCCGGCTCGTCGAGACGGCGCGCTTCCCCGTACACGGCAGTGATCGCCCCACTGGCCTGCATGGTCTTCGCGGCCGGCTGCTCCTCCTCGTCCCCGAGCGAACCGGGTCCGCACTCGGTGAGCCAGGTCCTCCGGACCCTGCTACCGCAGGAAGGGGACGCAGCCGTGCACGACGCCGAGGCCAGGGCGAACGATCCGCTCGCTCCGGCGACCCTCATCTACACGGACGCCGATGGAATCGGCCAGGTGTCGGCCTCGGTGGGACGTTTCCCGTTACCCCTGCCCCCGCAACTGTCCCAGTGCCCGGATCTTTCCGAACACCCCTTCAGCCACTGCACTCTCACGCACCTCGAAGACGGTGCCACGCTCATCCTCGACGAGTCCCCGGTCGACGAGACCAGGCCGTCCGTCGGCCGACGACGGACAGCAGTACGCACCGACCGGAACGGAGGGACGGTCGCCGTCTCGGCGTCCAACACCCGGGACGACAGGAACCCCTCTCCCAGCCGACCGACTCCACCACTGAGCGTGCGACAGCTCACCGGCATCGCGGCATCGACGGCATGGAAGCCCGTCCTGGCCGCCGTACCCGCTCCTCCTCGTGGCTCCACCTCGACGCCGTCCTTCCAGTCCCTCCCCGCGGCCAAGGTCACGGACGTCATCGCTCAGAACCTGCCCGGACACCTGAAGACGGCGGACAGAGGCGGAGCGCCGGGCTACGGGCATCTGACGGTGGACGACGGGCAAGGCAAGTGCCTGGTCGCGGTCACGGTGCAGCAATGGGAACCGGGTGACGAGGCGCTGACGCGCGTCTTCCGAGGGGCGACCACGCAAGCGGACGGCGTCCGTGTGAAGGTCACAAGGAGCCACCCGGAAAAGGGAGGCGACGGGACGGTCCTATGGTCGGTGGACATCTGGCACCCCGACGGCCTGCGCGTCGCCGTCAACGAACTCAATGCGAAGGCCTACCGGCTCACCGGAACCCGCAGCGAACCCGCGCTGGGAATCGACGAGCTCAAGATGATCGCGCTGTCCGATGCGTGGCGTACCGCCCTGGCGGGCGCTCACCGGACCGCACAGAACGGAAACGAGCCCGCTTGGGCCGGTGGCTGAAAGCGGCCCGAAGGGGCCAGGCATGGGTGAACCCGGCCGGGCGTGACACACGTGTACCGGACGAGCGTCGAAGAAGGCGAAGTTCCCTTTCAGGGAGCGGCCTTGACGTTGCATCAGGAAATCCATCAACTCGAAGGACAGGTTCATGCGCATACTCAAGAAGTCGAATGCTCGGTCTGCTCTCGGCGTGGCGGCCTCCGCCGTGAGCCTCGCCGCCTTCGTGCTGGCGACTCCCGCCTCGGCCGCGACGGCCGTTGCGAATGGGACTCAGCTCTGCGTCAACAACTACCTCAACACGTGCCACTACTGGACGACGGACAACGACCCGTACGTTCCCGACATGGGGAAGTACATCAACTCGAGCTCCGGGACGGCGGCACTCCAGGACAGGATCTCCTCGATCTCCATCCAGAACGCCAAGACGCTCTACACGTGGAACGACAACAACTTCCAGGGCATTCAGGGCGTCTTCCAGAACAACTACACGTGGAACGTCCTCAACTACCCCTACAACGACTCGATCTCCTCGGTCCGAACCTGGGGCTAGCACGTAAAGGCCTTTGACGTCGGCCCACGTGACCGGACCGCGGTCGCGTGGGCCGACGTCGTGCGGCCCGGCCGCGTCGGCCAGAGCGGCGATCTCCGCACGCAGCGACCGAGGGCCGGTGTGATCAGCCCTTCAGGCCGAAGAAGCGCATGGGCGAGTTCGGCTTGAAGCCGATACGCGGGTACACGGGGGCCCCGGCAGCCGTCGCGTGCAGGGTGGCGCGGGTGAGGCCTGTGGCCCGCCCACCCTCGTACAACGCCTTCCGCGTCACCGCCTCGCCGTAGCCCCTCCGCTCCCACTCCGGGTGGGTGGCGACGAGCACAACGAACAGACGGCCGTCCGCCGCCACCGTCCCGGCGCACGTGACCGGAACATCGCCCCGCATCCCCAGATAGGCGTGCACCCCATCCTTCCAGAGCGTTGAGCCGACGAGCCCGTCGCGGCCGTCCTCCAACGGAAAGCCGTAGGCGAGCGAGTTGAGGTCCGCGAAGGCGCGCAGCTGTTCGTCGGTGGTCACCCGAACGAAGGTCAGGTCGGGGTGGGACGGCTCGGGAACGGGGAGGAGGTCCCCCGCCATGCCGGTGCCGGGAAAGGCGTGCTCGAGCCCCGCCCGTTCGGCCGCAGCCTCCAGCGCGTCCCGAGCCCCGTTGTCGAGGAGGTCCTCGAACAGCCACAGGAAGCCGGGCCGCTCCTTGGAACGCATGATCTCCGCGGCCTGGTGCAGACGTCGCTCCAGCAGCTCCGCGTCCGTGCCGAGTTCGGTCAGCGTCAGGCAGTTCCAGAACGCGAACCGGCAGTCGGCCCAGCGAACGGCGATCCCCGGAAGATCACGGACATCCGCCTCCGGATCTCGGTCGAGCACCATGGCCCGCCACACCACGGTCAGCTGTTCCATCGACTCGGTCGACTCCGCGAGATTCATCACCAGAAACCCCTTGTACGGTCTGTACGGTCACGGAAAGTTGCTCGACCAGTACAACGACGAGGCCCACCATGTGGTTCACGGAACCCCCTCCGGATCGAGAGCGGTGGAGTCCGTCCGATCCCCGGTGGAGCAGCGACAGGATCGAACGCGCCGAGATCCCGGGTCTGATCCGCGATGGCGGGCCGATCCGCGGCCTTCGGACTTCAGACGGAGGTCAGTACCTCGAAGTGTCCTCGACCGTGCCGCAGAGCGATCTGCGGACGCTTCTCGAAGCGTGCCTCCTGTCCGAGCGGTAGGGCATCGGCCCGGCCCGATGCCACCACTGTCCGGCGTACGACGCTGCCCCGGGGAGACAGAACGGTCCCCCCCCCGTCACGGACCGACAGGGATCCGCCTTGCCCCCAGTGGCCCTCCGGGCCCACGGCCGCCCCGGCGGACCGCCGACACCCTGGCCGCGGACCACCCCGCGCTGCCTGTCGTCACGGAACTCAGCGGGCGTCCCGCCCCGGACACCCTGCACGACGCCGCCGCGCCGAGTGACACCATCGTCGTCGGCCACCGGGGCCTCGGCGGGTTCACCTCCCTCCTCTTCGGTTCGGTCGGCCTCCAGGTCACGACCGCGGCCACCACCCCGGTGATCGTCGTACGCGAAGCCGCCACCGACCTCGTCGAGGCGGGCGCCGTGCGCGCGGCGCTCCGGGACGGCGACGACCCGGGCGTGGCCCGCACGGCCGCCCACGAGGCCCTGCTGCGACTCCTGCACATGTGGCGCACCACCCCGTACGACGCGGTCCGGGCCATACGGCCGAACGGGACCGCGGAAGGTGCCGCCTTCCCCCATGTGCATGCCCTGTCCGATGTCGCCGAGCTCCTCCGGGACGAGTTCCCGGAACTCACGCTGTTCACCGAGGGCGAGAAGAGCCACAGCGTGCCCGGCACGCTCGTCGAGGCGTCCTGCCACGCCGACCTCCTGGTCGTCGGCGGCCGGCGGGCACCCGGCTACCTCGGACCGACCCTCGGCAGGACCAGGCTCGCCCTGCGCCTCGCGGTCGCCGTACCACCGCCGCACGACACCGGCACGTCGACGCCGCCTCTCGCCATCGGACCAGGACACGGGCGGGCGAGGAAGCCCTGCGTACCACCCGGGAATGGGTCCCTGCCCGCAGGGCTGCCCGACACGGGAGCTTCCGGCCCACGTCGCCTACCTGGAGGCCCTGCCCCCGAAGCAGCGTCTGCCGCGCCCGGCTCCCGAGGTCGAGCCGTACGTCTGCCCCGGCCGGCCGCGTCCACCGACGACTGCTGCGACATCCCCTGTCGATGTGTCCGGTCTGCGAGGCCATCCATGACGGGGCCTGGTCCAGTGCGGCGAACAGCGGCCCATGTCGCTCGGCGCGGGGCCGCTTTCAGCGACCAGTTCGAAGGTCCGGCCCACCGCCCCGGGAGCGGTGAGGGCCTGCACCAGCACCTGGGCGATCTGCTCCCGGGCGGTGACACCGTCGGCGGCGGTGCTTCCAGTCGAGGAGGTGGTTGTACGCGCTGCCGCGGGCGGTGACCCCGATGGCGGTCATCAGCACGATGCGGGGCTTCCACCCCTCCAGGGCGGCCAGGATGTTGCGGACTCCGCGTAGTCGGCGTTCTCGGGCGAGGAGTGGCCGGTGCCGTCGGATCCCAGGGTCAGTAGGACGGCGTCGACGTCTGCCACGGCCTGGGCCAGGGTGTCCGGCCGGGTGACGTCGGCGACCGTGACCCGGGCCTCGGCCGGAAGCTGTCGCTCGGCCTTCGCGGCATCACGTACCAGCGCACGGGTCGTGTGACCGCTCGCGGCGTGGACCGGACAACTCGTCCAGGGCCAGTGAGTGATGATCACGCCGGGGTCCACCGCGTTGACACGGGCCTTGCGCTTGCCCCGTACGGCGGCGGCCGTCTGGACGCGCAAGGAGTCGGCCCGCTCGGCGAGCGCGTAGGCGTGGACGGAGGAGCCGACCTGCTCGGGCTGGAGGAACGGCAGAGCGAGCAGCTTCGCCGTATCGGGCGTGGCGAGTGAGTGCTCGATCCCGGGCGCGTACGGGCTCTCCCGGGAAGACCCTGAACATGGCTGCCGAGATCTACCTCGAGGCCGCAGGGTTCGACGAGGCGGAGCGACTCGGCCGGCGGGGCGTCCGGCTGCGCGTCGAACTCGGGGACACGCGCTACGAGGCCTACCAGCGCATGATGCCCGGTCGGGCGCTTGGCGAGCGCGGTGCGACGAACGAAGCCCACGACATGATCGTCTGCGCGCGTGACGTGTTCGTCAGGATGGGTGGTCCCGAGTCGAAGCCGAAGCCGAAGCCGAAGCCGAAGCCGAAGCCGGAGCCGAGCTCGCGCCGGCCCGGCTGGCTGTCCGCGACGTCGGGCCGGCCGACGGCTTCCCGCATGTACGGCGGGCGGTGGAGATCACCGTCGGCACCGGCCAAGAGGTGCTGCATGGACAGGCACTCACGATGCCGGGAACTCGAGCACATGACCGGCGCCACCACCACGGCCGCCGGGACCGCCCGTCAGGCCCTGGCCGTCCACCGGCGCACCGGCCGGCACGGACGGGAGGACCGCCCTGCGGGCCTCCTCCCGGCTGCGACTGACGAATGCGGTCCCTGATTGCGGTACCAGGGCCTGTCCTGTGCCCTAGGACGGCTTGACGGAGGACCAGGCGGTGACGGCCACCCGGTCGTCGCAGAAGGCGAATACGCCGTCGTCCATGGCGATCTGGTGATTCCCGGCGCCGAGTACGCCGATGACCAGCGTCGGGTAGGTGGCCGGGGTCGCGCCGGACTCGCAGGAGCCGTCCGCCTCGCCCTGGACCTGGACGAACGTGAGTTTCGTCCACGCGCGGGCGCCCGGGGTCAGCAGCACGTCGGCCGCGGCGGGGCCGGTGTGAGTGGTGGCCAGCGGCTTGTTCTTCTCCGGCGAGCCGTTGCCCGCCGCCGCGACCGTCGGGTACCCGTACACCTTGCAGGAGGACAAGGAGGTGTTGGTGACGGAGAGGGCGGCGGCCCCGGTTCCCGTGCCCGGCGGGCGGACGTCGGCCTGGTGCGCCTCGGAGACCTTGATGTCGTCGATCGTGCAGGGCTTCTTCGTCACGCCGCCGGCGCCGCCGGAGGAGGAGCCGCCCGAGGACGACGCGCCGCCTGTGGATCCCCCGCCCGAGGACGACGCGCCGCCTGTGGATCCCCCGCCCGAGGACGACGCGCCGTCCGTGGAACCTCCGCTCCCACTGCCGCTGGTCGTTCCGCCCTTGTCGCCGCCGGTGGGCGTGGGATCGGCCGGCCGAGAGACCGCGGGCGACGTCGACGGGGCGACGGCCCCGCCGCCGTCGCCGGTCGGCGTACAGCCCGTCATCAGAGCCGCGGCCGCCAGGGCCGTCGCCAGAGCCGCAGCGGTTCGGCCGATGTCTGCTGTGTGCTGCATTGGGTACTCCCCGAGGTTCACGACCGGTCCTGCACCGGTACTCGCGTGCAGGTACACGGCCCCCTGACTCGAGCGGGTTCCCGCCGCACGCCGCTGTGGCGGTTCCGTGACGTGCCCCTGGCGAACGGCGATCACCCCGGCGCCGTACACCGGGCACACCCCACGGCGCGGACAGCCCCGCCTCCTGGGCGGCGTTCGGGAGCGGGCGAACCGTGTGGGATCGCGTCAGTCGGGGCGGTCGCGAACCAGACCGACTGATCCTGACGGTATGCCGGCCGGAGGCGTCGCAGGTCCCGAACCGGCTACCGGCGGCGCCGAGGTCGTCTCGCGCCGCCTGCGACTCCCGCTCCGGCGACATGTCCGCCTCGTCTTCGAGGTACGCGCCGACCTGCACCTCGGCCTGCTTCCACTCGCCTGCGGCGTCATCGGCCCGAGACGATTCCGAACCTCGTTCCGAAACGATCGGCAAGCCCGGCCGACGGCCCCGGTCGTAGGGGCGAAGCATTTCGTTCCACTCGTCGCCCCGTACCTTCCCGGCACCACCCCGTTACGGGTTCCCGCTTCTGCCCGTAGCGGGTGCCGGGAAGCGAACCGCGCTCCTGGCCCGGGGATCAGAGCCCTCGGTTCGGCATGTTGGGATTGCGGCCCCGCACCGGAGTCATCCGCCCGTCGGAGCGGAAGCAGCGCCGAGGTGGTGGGCGACCTGTGACGGATGAGTCAGCTGGGGATAGTGCCCGGCCCCGGTGATCTCGGCCACCGGGAAGTCGACGGCCTCGACCAGCGGGTCGGCCGAGCCCACGATGAGCCGGACCGGGACGCTGACCCGGTCCAGCAGTTCCCGTGCCTGTCGGCGATCGGCCACGGTCGTGCGCAGGGCCCTGGCCGCCCGGCGCGCGACCCCGGGGCGACGGAGGTCCACTGCGGCGCTGTGCACTTCCGGCCCTTCGGGGACGCCGAGCGCCCGAGCCAGCCGGGCGGCGGTCACGCGGCGCAGCATCGGCGCGGCCAGGACCGAGCGTTCCAGCCGCGGTGCGGGCGCTTGCAGGAATGCCGGGGAAACGAGGACGAGGCTGCTGATGCGGTCCGGGTGATCGGCGGCGAAGCGGAGCGCGGGTCCGCAGGCCAGGGAGTGTGCGACCAGTGCGGGGCGGGTCCGGACCGGCCGCATCAGGTCGGCCAGCCACGCGTCGACCGGCTGGGTCGTGGCGGCCGAGCGCCCCAGGCCCGGCAGGTCGGGGGCCAGGATCGGGCCGGGGAGATGGGCGGCGAGCGGGGCCCAGAGGTCGGCGTTCATCGGTAGTCCGTGCAGCAGGACGTGCGTGGGGCTCTGCCGCTCTCCGGTCACCCAGGTCGGTCTGCCGGACACGGTGTGGAAGCCGTACGGGCTCAGCCCGGGCGATGCGGCACCGAAGCGGGCGGCCACCAGGTCGTCGGCCCACGCGCGCAGGGCATCGGATGCTGGAGGCATCTCCAGGCCGGCGCTCGCGGCGAAGGCGCGGGCGGAGGCCGTGGGGTAGCGGTCGGCCGACAGGAACGACAGCGTCTCGGGATCGGCGCCGGTCAGCCTGCGCGGCAGACGCCGCAGCAGGCCGACGGGAACGGTCCGGCGAGGTGCCCGCACGCCCATGTGGTCGGCGAGCGTGCCGATCAGTTCGGGCAGGAGCGGGGTGGTGTCGTCGAGCACCCAGTAGTGCTCGCCGGCGGGCGATGTCGGGATCTCCGCCAGAAACCGCACGAAGTAGTCGATCGTGACGACGGGCAGGAAGGTGTCGGGGCCTCCGGGCAGCGCGGGGAGCCGCCCGTTCCACAGGTCCTCGACGAGGGCTGCCAGGCCGATGTGCTGGCCCGGCCCGATCACGGTGCTGGGATTGGCGATGGTCAGCGGGACCGACAGCGCGTCCGCCCGGGCCCGTACCGCGAGATCACCTTCGAGCTTCGACGCCTCGTAGGCTCCCAGCCCGGTGTAGTCGGGGTGGGAGCCGGTCGCGCTCACCCGGTACCCGCTGATGTGTACCAGTCGTCGCAGCCCGGGCAGCGTGGCAGCCCATTCGAGTACGTTGAGCGCCCCGGTGAGGTTGGTGGCTCGCGCCTCCTGCTTGCCGAGTCCGAAGGCGAAGCGACCGGCGGCGTTGTAGACGTCGCGGGCCTCGGGCAGCTCCGTCAGTGGTCGTGTGATGTCGGCGGTGACGATGTCGAGCCCGCGGATGTCGACGTCCTGGGAGGTCAGCCAGGGGGTGAGGGTGTCGTTGCGTACTGCCGCTGCCACCCGCTGACCCCGAGTGAGCAGTTCGGCGACGAGGGCGCGGCCGATGAAGCCGGTCGCACCGAAGACGATCGCGTCCATGGAATTCCTTAGTAGATCGGTCTACATATTTTTGGGGCAATAAAAGGCCCGCCGGTGACGGCGGGCCGTGTCAGCGCAGCAGGGCGCCGATCTGGCGGGCGACCCTGGTCAGGGGTTCCCTGCTGCGGTGCGTCCGGGCCAGCAGGAGCGCTCCCTCCACGAGGGCCAGGATCGTGACCGCGAGGTCGTCGCTGTCCGGGCGGCCCGCCAGTCGTGCGCGCAGGGCCGCCTCCCACGAGGTGTAGACCTCGGAACAGGCTTCCTGCAGCGGGTCGTTGGTGGAGGCCGTCTCCAACGCGACGGTGGCCACCGGACACCCCTTGCGCCACCCCGACTCCTCCAGCCGGTCGCCCAGGCTCCGCAGCACCGCGTCGACGAACTCCGCCACCGACGCACTGGAGTCGGCCAGACCCTCCAGCGCATCGCCGATCGTCCGTCCGGCCCGCCGGACGGACTCGCCGACCAACTGGTCCTTGCCGTCGGGGAAGTGGAAGTACAGCGAGCCGCGAGGCGTGCCGCTGGCCGCGATCACCTGGTTGAGTCCGGCGCCGAAGTACCCCCCGGTCTCGATCAACTCCTGCGTCGCGTCCAGCATCCGGTCCCGCGTCTCGGCGCCCTTCACTCCCATGCGGATACAGTAGACCGATCTACATATTCTCTCAACCGGCCTTTCGTACGACTCGCGCCGGCTGGGCGCACACCGTCAGGAGACCAGCTGCCCCCGACGGCGCGTGACGCCGGGCCGACAGCGCTGCTCGTCCTTGCCCCTCCGTGATGCGGCGACACCTGCGCCCGCCTCGCCGCCGGATTCCGAATCGGGCTCGCGGTCGTGTACCGGTACGTCCGCGAAGCCGTCGAGGTCCTGGCCGCAATCGCTCCCGGCCTCACCGAGGCCCTGCAAGCGCGCTGCCCGGCCTTCGCCGCGCCGGCGTGTCGTCTTCGCTCGCTCTCAGGGCCGACCCGGCAGAGTGCGCACGCCGCGCTGGGCAGGGCATTCAGGTCCTGTTCCCCGTCGAAAGGGGCGCAGCGTACGCGCCCGGCCACGGTGCCCGCACCGGAGGCCGTGCTCGGCATCCGGTCCCTGGCGACCGAGTACAGCACCGGTCCTGTGCACCGCGGCCGGATCTCCCTCGTCGGGACAGGAATGGCCGGAGTGGCGATGAGGGCCGCTCGTATGGCGTAGGGGCCCTTCGTTCTCGGTGCCGCGTCAGCCCGGTCGGGGGCCGGAGTCGTCGTCCGGGTTCACGCCCGTGAACGCCGAGTCGTCCTTCGTTCCGCTGGGGCGCTGTGAGCGGCCCCTTCGACCGGTGTCGCGCATGCCCTTCTCCGACGAGCGGCCTCGCTTCTCGCCCCGGGTCGTGTCGCTGTGAACGGTGTCGCCGGGGACCTCGCGTTCTTCCTCCTTGGCGGCCTTCCGTCCCTTGCCACGCGGGGGCGCGTGCTTCTCGGGGTGGAAGGAACGCGAAGCGCTCGGATTCTCCTGCTGTCGCGTCTCGTTCACATCGGGGGACCAGCCGTGCTGTCCGGCCATGCCGTCGCGGCTCGGCTCGCCGCGCGAGGACCTGGAGGACTTCGGCTTCTCTGCCATGAGCCGACCTGCCTGTCCGTATGAGGGGCATGCGTCCGCGTACCCGTAGGACTCTGATTTTCCCACGGGACACATGGCGCGTCTCCTGGGCGGCACACCGCGGCGACCAGGCCGCCAATCGGTCGGACGCACGCCTCGAACGGGTGAGGTGCGGGCTCCGCCACCCCGCTGCCCGCCTCGTGCTGCCCGATGATCACAGGCGGTTGGTGGACCGCGGTTCCCAGGGCCGCACCGTCCACCACGACCCGGAAAGGCCGCCCATGCGCATCCTGCTCGTCGCCAGCAGCTTCAACAGCCTCACCCAGCGCGTCCTGGTGGAGCTGCGCGACCGCGGGCACACCGTTCCCGTGGAGGTCACCCCCGACGGTGCCGCCGTGCGCGAGGCAGTGGCGCGCCACACGCCCGATCTGGTCGTGGCCCCCATGTTGAAGGCCGTCGTGCCCCGCGACGTGTGGACGGCACACCGTTGCCTGATCGTGCACCCGGGGCCCGTGGGCGACCGCGGTCCGTCCTCGCTGGACCACGCGATCCACGACGGGGTCGCGGAGTGGGGCGTCACGGTCCTCCAGGCCGACGAGGAGATGGACGCGGGGGACGTCTGGGCGTCCGCGACCTTCCGCGTTCCGGAGGTCGGCAAGAGCGATCTGTACCGCAACGAGCTGTCCGACGCCGCCGTGACCGCCGTGCTCCTCGCCATCGAGAAGGTCGCCGCCGGCGCGACACCGCGTCCGCAGACCGGCGAGATCCGCGCCCGTCCCGCCCTCCGCCAGGAGGAGCGTCGGATCTCGTGGGACGAGGACGCCACCGTGACCGTTCTGCGCACCCTGCGGGCCGCCGACTCGCAGCCCGGCGTACCGGACCGGCTGCTGGGCGCCGAGTGGTTCCTGCACGGCGGCCACGCGGAGGACGGTCTGCGCGGGCGGCCCGGTGCACTGCTCGCCACCCGGGCGGGCGCTGTCTGCCGCGCCACCGTGGACGGCGCGGTGTGGATCCCCGAGCTCCGCGCCCGCACCGGCCCCGGCAGGCCGCGCGCCTGCAAGCTCCCCGCCACCCTCGCCCTCGCCGGCCGGTTGCCGGAACTCCCCGAACTGCCCGCACCCGCCGACCCGGTGCCGGGTCGGCGGACCTGGTCCGACATCCGGTACCGCGAGCAGGGGCCGGTCGGCGTTCTGTCCTTCTCGTTCCCCGGCGGGGCGATGAGCACAGACCAGTGCCGCCGCCTGCTGGACGCGTACGAGACCGCACGCGGGCGTCCCACCTCCGTCCTGGTGCTCGGCGGACAGCGCGACTTCTTCTCCAACGGCATCCATCTGAACGTCATCGAGGCCGCCGCCGACCCCGCCGCCGAGTCCTGGGCCAACATCAACGCGATGAACGACCTGGTCGAGGCGGTCCTCACCACGACCGAGCGGCTCGTGGTGAGCGCGATCGGCGGCAACGCCGCCGCCGGCGGGGTGATGCTCGCCCTCGCCGCCGACGAGGTCTGGTGCCGTTCGGGGGCGGTGCTCAATCCGCACTACCGGCGCATGGGCCTGTACGGCTCGGAGTACTGGACCCGCACCCTGCCCGGAAAGGTGGGCGAGGCTCTGGCGGCGCACCTCACCGAAGACGCCCGGCCGGTGTCCGCGGCGGCATCGCTCGACATGGGGCTGGTCGACCGGGTCGTCGACTGCGGACCGGGGGAGTTCGCCGCCGAGGTCACCCGATTGGCCCTCCGTCTGGCGTCCCGTGGCGGTCTCCAGTCGCGGATCGCGGCGAAGAAGGCGGAGCACGAGCGCCGGGAGTCCGTCGCTCCCCTTGCGGCCCACCGTGAGCAGGAGCTCTCCCGGATGCGGGCGATCTTCGACGATCCCACCGCGAGCTACCACGCACGGCGCCGGGCCTTCGTCCGGAAGGAGGCTCCCCGAGCGCCGATCCCGAACGGCCCAGGTGCGGGCGCGAGTGGATCGACCGACTGTTAAGCAAGACCTAGGCCCGACACGAGGCCTTCGCCCCATCCCTCCTCAGGAGGCGACCCATGAGCGCAGTGAAGCCGGCCCCGGTCGAGGACCAGGGTGCCGCACCCGGCAGCGAAGAGAAGCCGATCCACATCCTCTGGATCAACGCGGGTCTGAGCTGCGACGGCGACTCGGTGGCCCTGACCGCCGCCATGCAGCCCAGCATCGAGGAGATCGCCCTCGCGGGGCTGCCGGGGCTGCCCCGGATCGCGGTCCACTGGCCGCTGATCGACTTCGAGTGCGGTCCGGTGGGCGGCGCCGACACGTTCATCGAGTGGTTCTTCAAGGGGGAGCGGGGCGAGATCGACCCGTTCGTGCTGGTCGTCGAGGGATCGATCCCGAACGAGGCCATCAAGCAGGAGGGCTACTGGAGCGGCTTCGGCGACGACCCGGAGACCGGCCAGCCCATCACCACCAGCGAGTGGATCGACCGCCTGGCACCCAAGGCCCTCGCGGTGGTCGCGATCGGCACCTGTGCCACGTACGGCGGCATCCACGCCATGGCGGGGAACCCGACCGGCGCGATGGGCCTCCCGGACTACCTCGGCTGGGACTGGAAGTCGCATGCCGGCATCCCCATCGTGTGCGTGCCCGGCTGCCCCATCCAGCCGGACAACTTCGCGGAGACGCTGACCTACCTGCTCTATCAGGCGGCCGGTTCCGCGCCCATGATCCCGCTGGACGACAAGCTCCGTCCGACCTGGCTGTTCGGGGCCACCGTGCACGAGGGCTGCGACCGGGCCGGCTACTACGAGCAGGGCCAGTTCGCCTCGACGTACGACTCGCCCAAGTGCCTGGTCAAGCTCGGTTGCTGGGGTCCCGTCGTCAAGTGCAACGTCCCCAAGCGCGGCTGGATCAACGGTGTCGGCGGCTGCCCGAACGTCGGCGGCATCTGCATCGCGTGCACGATGCCCGGATTCCCGGACAAGTTCATGCCGTTCATGGACGAACCTCCCGGCGGCAAGGTCTCCAGCACCGCCAGCGGCGTGTACGGCTCCGTCATCCGCCGCCTGCGGGACATCACGGCCAAGACCGTGGACAAGGAACCGAAGTGGCGGCACACCGGCGAGCGCATCACCACCGGCTACCGGCCGCCCTGGTGACCGTGACGTCCTCGCACCACCCCCGCAGGACCCCCCCCCATCCATCCCACTGTTCGCGTAGTCGAAGAGTTGACGAAGGGCACCGCAACAACCATGGCATCTCCGGCGAAGACGACGGGTGACGGCTCCGGCCTTGTGGAGATGGCCTGGGACCCCATCACACGGATCGTGGGCAGCCTCGGCATCCACACGAAGATCGACTTCAAGCAGAAGCGCGTCGCGGAGTGCTACAGCACCTCCTCCGTCTTCCGCGGCTACAGCGTCTTCATGCGGGGCAAGGACCCCCGCGACGCGCACTTCATCACCAGCCGCATCTGCGGCATCTGCGGTGACAACCACGCGACCTGCTCCGTGTACGCGCAGAACATGGCGTACGGCGTGAAGCCCCCGCACCTCGGTGAGTGGATCATCAACCTCGGCGAGTCCGCGGAGTACATGTTCGACCACAACATCTTCCAGGAGAACCTGGTCGGGGTCGACTACTGCGAGAAGATGGTCCGCGAGACCAACCCCGGCGTCCTGGAACTGGCCGAGCGCACCGAGGCGCCGCACGCCGCCGAGCACGGCTACCGCACGATCGCGGACATCATGCGCTCCCTCAACCCCCTCGAAGGCGAGTTCTACCGCGAGGCGCTCCAGGTCAGCCGCTACACCCGGGAGATGTTCTGTCTCATGGAGGGGCGGCACGTCCACCCCTCCACCCTCTACCCCGGCGGTGTCGGCACGGTCGCGTCCGTGCAGCTGTTCACCGACTACATGAGCCGCCTCATGCGCTACGTGGAGTTCATGAAGCGGGTCGTCCCGCTCCACGACGACCTCTTCGACTTCTTCTACGAGGCGTTGCCCGGCTACGAGGAGGTCGGTCGCCGCCGCGTGCTGCTCGGCTGCTGGGGCGCGCTCAACGACCCCGAGCACTGCGACTTCACCTACGCCAACATGACCGACTGGGGCCGGCGGATGTTCGTCACCCCCGGTGTCGTCGTCGACGGCAAGCTGGTGACCAACGACCTCACCGAGATCAACCTCGGCATCCGCATCCTGCTCGGCAGCTCGTACTACGAGGACTGGCAGGGCCAGGAGCAGTTCGTCACCCACGATCCGCTGGGCAACCCGGTCGACCCGCGCCACCCGTGGAACCAGCACACGATCCCGGCCCCGCAGAAGCGGAACTTCGACGACAAGTACAGCTGGGTCATGTCCCCGCGCTGGTTCGACGGCAAGGACCACCTGGCACTGGACACCGGCGGCGGCCCCATCGCGCGCCTGTGGTCCACCGCGCTCTCCGGCCTCGTCGACATCGGCTACATCAAGGCCACCGGGCACAGCGTCGTCATCAACCTCCCCCGGACGATGACCAAGCCGGAGACCACCTTCGAGTGGAAGATCCCGAAGTGGAGCAACGCGCTGGAGCGCAACCGCGCCCGGACCTACTTCCAGGCGTACGCGGCCGCCGTCGCCCTGCACTGCGCCGAGAAGGGCCTGGAGGAGGTCCGCGCCGGACGCACGCAGACGTGGGAGAAGTTCGAAGTGCCGGACGAGTCCATCGGTGTCGGCTTCACCGAGGCCGTACGGGGTGTCCTCTCGCACCACATGGTCATCAGGGACGGCAAGATCGCCAACTACCACCCCTATCCGCCGACGCCGTGGAACGCCTCCACGCGGGACACGTTCGGAACCCCCGGTCCGTACGAGGACGCGGTGCAGAACACCCCGATCTTCGAGGAGAACACGCCCGAGAACTTCAAGGGCATCGACATCATGCGCGCCGTGCGCAGCTTCGACCCCTGCCTGCCGTGCGGCGTCCACATGTACACGGGCAGCGGCAGGACCGTGAAGCAGATGCACGTGCCCACCGGCCTGAGCGGTCTGGCCGGATGAGCGCGACCACCGCCGAACAGGCGGGCCGGCGGGTCGAGGAGGTCCTGGACCGGCTGGCCGAGAACGGCGACGCGGAGGCCTGCGCGGCCGCGGAGGAAGTCGTACGCGTCCTCATGGAGTTCTACGGCAGCGGCATCGCCCGCCTCGTCGAGCTCCTCGGGCGCCCCGCCGCCCGCCCGCCAGCCGACCCGCTGGGCCCGCTGCTCGCGGACGAACTCGTCGCGAGCCTCCTCAACCTGCACGGACTGCACCCCGAGGACACGCCGACCCGTATCGACCGAGCCCTGTCCGCCCTGCCGCAGCCCGTGGAGAACGCCGGATTCGACCCGGCGACGGGCGTGCTGCGACTGCGGGTCACCGCCTCGGCCGGCTGCGGCTGCTCCGGCACCCAGGAGTCCGTCCGGCAGGCGGCCGTGGACGCCCTCGCCTGCTTCGCCCCCGAGGTGACCGGTGTGGAACTGGAGAGCGGTGCCCCGCGCGAACCGGCGCTGCTCCAGATCGGCACCCGTCCGTCGCCCGCGGGCGGCCGCTCATCGGCCGCCCTGTGAACGGGCCGCCGAACAGCGCCGTGCGCCCCCCGGGGCCCACCGGCCTGCGCCGGTTCACCACTCCCCGACCGCCCCGCGAGGAGCGCTGCGAACTGTGCGGTGCCATGCTGGCGGCCGAGGAGCGTCACCCGCATCTCGTCGACACGGACAAGCGGGCCCTGGTCTGCGCCTGCGTCCCGTGCGCGCAGCTCATGGACCGCTCCGCCGCCTCCCCGGGGCGGTTCCGGGCGGTCCCCGGCCGCTTCCTGAGCGACCCGGGGCACCGGATCGACGACCGGGCCTGGGAGTCGCTGCGGATCCCGGTCTCGGTCGCGTTCTTCTTCCGCAACTCCGCCCTCGACCGGCCGGTGGTGCTCTACCCGAGCCCCGCCGGCGCCACGGAGAGCGAACCGGACGAAGAGGCCTGGCGGTCGGTCCTCGACGCCACCCGGCTCGCCGCCCACCTCGAACCCGACGTCGAGGCCCTGCTGCTGCGCCGCCACGAGGGCCGCACCGAGTGCTTCCTCGTGCCGATCGACCTCTGCTACGAACTGGTGGGCCGCATGCGACTGCACTGGCAGGGCTTCGACGGAGGCGCGGAGGCGCGGGCGGACCTCGACGACCTCTTCACCCACGTCCGCGGCCTGGCCCGCGAGCCGCAGGAGAGCCGACCGTGACCGAGTTCTCCTTCAGTTGCACCGACGTCCGCGCCGACGCCTACGCGGCCGGACCCACGCTCGTGTTCCGGCTGCGGATCACCGCCACCGGCGGCACCCGGGTCCACGCCATGGCCCTGCGCTGCCAGATCCGCATCGAACCCGCCCGGCGCGGCTACGACGACCACGAGGCCGCGGCCCTGGGCGATCTCTTCGGCGAACGCTCCCGGTGGGGCAGCAGCCTCAACCCGGTCCAGTTCGCCCAGGCCTCGGTGATGGTGCCCGGCTTCACCGACGAGATCGAGACCGATCTCGTCGTGCCGTGCACCTACGACACCGACATCGCCGCGTCCCGCTACTTCCGGGCGCTCTCCGACGGCGACGTCCCGCTGCTCCTGCTCTTCTCCGGCACCGCCTTCACCGGCGCCGGCGGCTTCCACGTCGAGCCCGTGCCCTGGGACAAGGAGGTCTCCCACCGCATGCCCGTGAAGGTGTGGCGCGAGATGATCGACCAGCACTTCCCCGGCTGCGGATGGATCCGGCTCCCGGGCGACGCGATGGACGCCCTGCTCGCCTACCGCTCGCGCCGGGCCCTCCCCTCGTGGGAGGCCACCGTCGAGTCCCTGCTCGAAGCGGCGGGGGAGAGGACACGATGACCACCGTCGCCTTCACCCCCGGCACCGAGGCGCGGTTCGCCGTCGCCCGGCACGTCGCAGACGCCGTCCTCTTCGAGGGGTACGTCCTCTACCCGTACCGCGCGTCCGCCGCGAAGAACCGGCTCCGCTGGCAGTTCGGGGTCCTCGTGCCGCCGTCCTGGAGCGCCGCCGCCGAGGAGCACGACTTCCAGCTCACCGAGTGCCTCGTGGAGCCCAGGACCGGAGCCGAACTCGCCGTGGAGGTCCGTTTCCTGCGCGCCCAGCGACGTACCGTCGAGGAACTGCGCGGGGACGGGACCTTCGCCCCGACCGGCGAACTACGGCTGGCCGACCGGGTCCTGGTGGCCTGGGACGAGGGTGTCGAGGAGCGCGTCACCCTCGTCGCCCCCGTCGCCGAACTGCGGGGCGACGGCACCGTCCTGTCCTTCACCCGCCCCGCAGCCGAGGAGACGGAGGAGGTCACCGACGCGGACGGACGCGTCCTCGGCCGACTCGTACGCCGCCGCGAGGAGATCAGCGGCGCCCTGCGGATCTCGGCGGCCGAGATCGACGGCCCGTACCGCGTCGAGCGCCTCTCGGTCACGGTGGAGAACACCAGCGACTGGACCGCCGAGCGGGACACCGACCGCCACGCGGCACTGCCGTACTCCCTCGTCGCCACGCACACGCTGCTCCGTATCGACGGCGGGTCGTTCCTGTCGATGACCGACCCGCCGGAATGGGCCAGGGGCGCCGTCGCCGCCTGCCGCAACCTGCACACCTGGCCCGTCCTGGCCGGCGAACCCGGCCACGACGACCTGATGCTCTCCTCGCCGATCATCCTGGAGGACCACCCGGCCATCGCGCCCGAGAGCCCCGGTGCCCTCTACGACGCGACCGAGATCGACGAGATCCTCGCCCTGCGCACGGCGGCCCTCACCGACGAGGAGAAGCGCGAGGCCAGGGGAACCGACGCCCGCGCCGCGGCGGTGATCGAGCTGGCGGACACCATGCCTCCCGAAGTGCTCGAGCGTCTGCACGGAGCTGTGCGGAGCCTCCAGAGCGTCACCGGGCCCCCGAAGCCGGCCGGAAACGTCCTCGAACCGGAGACGCCCTGGTGGGACCCGGGCGGCGACACCGGTGTCGATCCGGGCAGCGACCACGTCCTCGTCGACGGGCGCGCGGTCCGCGCGGGCAGCAGGGTCGTCCTGCGCCCCCGGCTGCGCCGCACGGACGCCCAGGACCTGTTCCTCGACGGGCGCAGCGCGCTGGTCGAGGCGGTCCTCCACGACGTCGACGGCGGGGTTCACATCGCGGTGACCGTGGAGGACGACCCGGGCGCCGACATCCGCCGCGAACAGGGCCGGTTCCTCTACTTCCAGCCCGACGAGGTCGAAGTACTGGAGGACGCGTGAACGGCCCTGCGCCCGAGGCCCGGGCACCCCGCACCCTCGTGGCCGGGGTGGGCAACGTCTTCCTCGGCGACGACGGCTTCGGCGTGGAGACCCTGCGGCGGCTCACCCGCGAGGAACTCCCCGCCTCCGTCGAGCTGGCCGACGTCGGGGTCCGGGGCGTCCACCTCGCCTACGAACTCCTCGACGGCTGGAACACCCTCGTCCTCGTCGACGTCACCGCCCGCGGCGGGGAACCGGGGACGCTCTATCTGATCGACGCCTCGGCGGCCGACGACCGTGCCCGCGGCACGGAGCCCGCGCCGCTCGACGGCCACCGGATGACCCCCGACGCCGTCCTCGCCCTGCTCGACACCCTGTGCGCGGGAACCGGCGCGGCACCGCCGCGGCGGATCCTCGTCGTCGGCTGCGAACCGGCCTGCCTCGACGAGGGCATCGGGCTCAGCCCGCAGGTCGCCGCCGCCGTGCCCGAGGCGGTGCGCATGGTGACCGAACTGGTCCGCCAGGAAGCCGTCGTATGAACACCGAAACGGAGAGTCCCATGCACAGGAACGTCCTCGGCGCCGCAGTCGCCGCCACCGCCGCCCTGGCCGTCGTGGCCGTCGTCGCCGGAGTCCTCCCCGACATCCGGCGCTATCTGCGCATCAGCAGGATGTGACGCACCCGCGGGTCCGGTGGTGGCGGCTGCACCGAACGGACGACACGGCCGTCCAATCCCGGCGCGCCGGGCATGCCCCCGCCGCCACCCGTTCTCTAATGGCGCCCGAGACCCCCGCGCCCAGGACGGAGACCGATGCACGAGATGTCCCTCGCGGTCGCCGTCGTCGACCAGGTCGAGGCCGCGGCGAAGTCCCGCGGGGCCGTCGGTGTCAGCAGCATCGAGCTGGACGTGGGCGAGCTGGCCGGCGTCGTCGCCGACGCCCTCGCCTTCTGCTTCGAACTCGCCTGCGCCGGAACCGTCGTCGAGGGCGCCGAGCTGATCACCCGTACCGTCCCGGGCACCGCGCGCTGCGCACCGTGCGCCGAGGACTGGGCGGTCGGCATGCCGCCCCGGCTGCTCTGTCCCGGCTGCGGCGCCGCCGCCGACGAACTGGTCTCCGGCCGTGAGCTCCAGATCCGGGAGGTCCGCTGGGCCTGTCCCGAAACGACGCACGAACGGCATCGCCGACCGATCACCGAGGAGAGCTGAGCATGTGCCGAGCCGTCGATCTCCAGCGCGCGGTCCTCGCCAAGAACGAAGCCGCGGCACACATCCTGCGCACCGAGCTGAACGCACGCGGCACCACCGTGATCAACCTGCTCTCCAGCCCCGGCAGCGGGAAGACCGCCCTGCTGGAGCGCGAACTGCGCCTCGCCCGCGAACGGGGCGTCGGCGCCGCCGCGCTCACCGCCGACCTGGCCACCGAGAACGACGCCCGCCGCCTGGCCCGCTCGGGCGTCCCCGTCAAGCAGGTGCTCACCGACGGCCTCTGCCACCTGGAGGCCGACATGGTCGCCCGGCACCTGCACGACTGGCTGCCCGAGTCCGTCCGGCTGCTGTTCGTGGAGAACGTCGGCAATCTCGTCTGCCCCGCCGGTTACGACCTGGGGGAGTCCCTCCGAGTGGTGCTCGCCTCGGTCACCGAGGGGGAGGACAAGCCGCTCAAGTACCCCACCGCGTTCGGCCTCGCCCAGCTGGTGATCGTCACCAAGACCGACATGGCCGAGGCCGCGGAGTTCGACGAGACGGCCTTCCGCGCCAACGTGCAGCAGGTCAACCCCGGCGTCGAGGTCGTCCTCAGCTCGGTGCGCGACGACCGAGGAGCCGGCGCGCTGCTGGACCGGGCCCTCGCGACGGCAGAGGGGAACCGCGTCCACACCCCGGCGATGGCCCGGGCCGGCGCATGACCACGGCGCAGCCCGGACCCGCCCCCGCGACGGCCCCGCGGCGCAGCCGTGTGGTCGTCCGCGGTGTCGTGCAGGGCGTGGGCTTCCGGCCCTTCGTCCATGCCCTTGCCACCGGGCTGCGCCTGTCCGGCCACGTCACCAACACGGCGGACGGCGTCGTCGCGGAGGTCGAGGGAGACCCCGCGGACGTCGCCGCCTTCTGCGCCCGCCTCGCGCCCGACGCCCCGCCCCTGGCCCGCGTGGAGTCCGTCGAGGCGGCCGAGCTGACCGCCGGCGGCGGCAGCGGATTCACGATCGTGCCCTCCCGCCGGGGCGACGCCGTCCGCACCCTCGTCCCGCCGGACACGGCCACCTGCGACGACTGCCTCGCGGAGCTCGCGGACCCGGCCGACCGGCGGTATCTGCACCCCTTCATCACGTGCACCAACTGCGGCCCGCGGTTCACGATCGTCACGGGACTGCCCTACGACCGGGTCCACACCACCATGGCCGGCTTCCCGATGTGCCCGGACTGCACCCGGGAGTACGCGGACCCGGCCGACCGGCGCTTCCACGCGCAGCCCATCGCCTGCCCCCGCTGCGGCCCCCGGCTGCGGCTGGTCACGGCGCCGGACGGCCCTGCCCGCTCCGGCGCCGATCCGGACGCCCACTGCGCCTCCGACTCCGGCGACGAGCCGATCGCCGCCGCACGCCGGATGCTCGCGGCCGGTGCGATCCTCGCAGTCAAGGGCCTGGGCGGCTTTCACCTGGCCTGCGACGCGACGAACCCCGACGCGGTGGCCGAACTGCGCCGCCGCAAGGCGCGCGGTGACAAACCGTTCGCGATGATGGCCGCGGACCTCGCCGACATCGAGCCCCTCGTGCACCTCGGCCCGCTCGAACGCGAACTCCTCACCGGCGGTGTCCGGCCCGTCGTCCTGCTGCGCCGCCGCGACGACGCCCGGCCGGGACAGGGGGCCGCCCCGGCGGGAGCGGTGGCCCCCGGAAGCCCCGACCTCGGCTTCATGCTCCCGTACACCCCCGTGCACCATCTCCTCCTCGGCCTGGGAGCGGCTGACCGGGAAGGGCCTCGGCTGCTGGTGATGACCAGCGGCAACCTCTCGGGCCAACCCATCGTCACGGACGACGCGGAGGCACTGACCAGGCTCGCCGGACTGGCGGACGCCTGGCTGCTGCACGACCGACCGATCCATGTGCCCTGCGACGACTCCGTCGTCCGCGTCTGCGACGGCGAGCAGCTGACGCTGCGCCGCTCCCGGGGCTACGCACCACTTCCGGTCGCGCTGCCCGTCGAGATCGCTCCGGCCCTCGCTGTCGGAGGGGACCTGAAGAACACCTTCTGCCTCGGCGAAGGACGCCAGGCATGGCTCTCCGCCCACATCGGCGACATGGACGACCTTGCCACCCAGCTCGCCCTCACCTCCGCCGAGCGGCAACTCGAGTCCGTCACGGGCGTACGGCCCGGACTGTTCGCCGCCGACCGCCACCCCGCCTACCGGTCCACCCGCTGGGCCCGTGAACACGCGGCGGGACGGCCCGTCGTCCCCGTACAACACCACCACGCGCACGTCGCGGCGACGATGACCGAGAACGGTCTCGACGGCACGCGTCCCGTGATCGGTGTGGCCTTCGACGGCACCGGCTACGGTCTCGACGGCGCCGTGTGGGGCGGCGAGTTCCTTCTCGCGGACTACGCCGGGTTCCGACGGTTCGCGCACCTGGCCTGCGTACCCCTGCCGGGCGGTGACGCGGCCGTACGACGGCCGTACCGCATGGCTCTGTCCCACCTGCGGGCCGCGGGCCTCGCCGCCGACCACGCGCTGCCCTGCACGCGAGCCTGTGCGCCCGGGGAGCTTCCCGTACTGGAAAGGCAGTTGGCGCGTGAGCTGAACTGCGTGCCCACGTCCAGCATGGGGCGCCTCTTCGACGCCGTCTCCTCCCTCGCGGGGATCTGCCAGCACGCGGGATACGAGGCGCAGGCCGCGATCGAGCTGGAGGCCGCGGCCCTGCGGGCACCCGCCGTGGCCGAGGACGGACGCTACGCCTTCCGGCTCGGCTCGCCGCGGACCGGCGCCCCGCTCACCGCCGACCCCGCGCCCCTTCTGACGGCGGTGGTCGCCGACGTGCTGGACGGGACCCCCGCAGCCGTCGTCGCGGCGCGCTTTCACCACGCCGTGGCCCGACTGGTGCGTGTGGTCTGCGCCGCGGCCCGCGGCGAGACCGGCGTGGAGACCGTCGCCCTGACCGGGGGGGTGTTCGCCAACACAGTGCTCTCCTCGGCCTGCGCCGAAGGACTGCGGGAGGACGGCTTCACCGTCCTGCGCCACCGTCTGATCCCGCCGAACGACGGGGGCCTGGCTCTCGGCCAGCTCGTCGTGGCGGCCCGGAGCACGGACGGGGCGGCCCCCGGCACGCCACGACGAGAGCGAAAGTGAGGAAACGCCCATGTGCCTGGCGGTACCCGGAAAAGTGCTGGACGTCGAGGACCGGGACGGAACCCGGATGGCCACGGTCGACTTCGGCGGCGTGGTCAAGGAGGTGTGCCTGGAGTACCTGCCGGACCTGAAGCCCGGTGAGTACGCCATCGTGCACGTGGGCTTCGCCCTCCAGAAGCTCGACGAGGAGTCGGCCCGGCGGACGCTGGAGCTGTTCGAGACCCTCGGTCTGCTCCAGGAGGAGTTCGGAGACCCGTGGGAGGCCGCCGAGGCCGCGGGAAGCGAGTGGCAGGCGCAGGGCGACGTCCACGGGGAGGTACGGCCGTGAAGTACATCGACGAGTTCCAGAACCCGGACCTGGCAGGCCGGCTGCTCGACGAGATCCGCGCGACGGTGACGCGCCCCTGGGCCCTGATGGAAGTCTGCGGCGGCCAGACCCACAGCATCATCCGGCACGGCATCGACCAGCTCCTGCCGCCCGAGATCGAGCTGATCCACGGCCCGGGCTGTCCGGTCTGCGTCACTCCGCTGGAGATGATCGACAAGGCCCTGGAGATCGCTTCCCGGCCGGGGGTGATCTTCTGCTCCTTCGGCGACATGCTCCGCGTCCCCGGCACGGGCCGCGACCTGTTCCAGGTCCGCGGGCAAGGCGGCGACGTCAGGGTGGTCTACTCCCCGTTGGACGCGCTGCGGATCGCCGAGCAGAACCCGGACCGGGAGGTGGTCTTCTTCGGCATCGGCTTCGAGACCACGGCGCCGCCCAACGCGATGACCGTCCATCAGGCGCGCAAGCGGAACATCCGTAACTTCAGTCTGCTCGTGTCCCACGTCCGCGTCCCCCCGGCGATCGACGCGATCATGCGGTCCCCGGACTGCCGAGTCCAGGGTTTCCTTGCCGCCGGCCACGTCTGCAGCGTGATGGGCACGGCCGAGTACCCGGAGCTCGCGCAACGCCACCAGGTGCCGATCGTGGTCACCGGATTCGAGCCGCTGGACATCCTGGAAGGCGTACGCAGGACCCTGCTTCAACTGGAGCAGGGCGAGCACCGGGTCGAGAACGCCTATCAGCGCGCCGTGACGGCCGAGGGCAATCCGGCGGCACAGGCGATGCTGAGCGATGTCTTCGAGGTCACCGACCGGGCCTGGCGCGGCATCGGCGTCATCCCGGACAGCGGCTGGCGCCTGTCCGAACGCTATCGTGACCACGATGCCGAGCACCGCTTCTCCGTCGAGGGGATCGACACCCGCGAGCCTGCCGAGTGTCGCAGCGGCGAAGTCCTCCAGGGCCTGCTGAAACCGAACGAGTGCGAGGCGTTCGGCACCACCTGCACGCCCCGCTCCCCGCTCGGCGCCACGATGGTGTCCAGTGAGGGCGCCTGCGCCGCCTACTACCTCTACCGGCGGCTCGACGCGGGAACTCCGGGACAGCGGCCTCCCACGTCGGTCCCCACGGCCTCCGGCACCCCGTCCCCGGTCACCGCTTCCCTGGAGGGCAGCCCCCTTGCCTGACACCGTCAGCACCACCCCGGCGGTCGACGTCGCGCAGCCGGCCCCCGACATGCTCGCCTGGACCTGCCCGGCGCCCCTGCGGGACCGACCGCGCATCGTCATGGGCCATGGCGGCGGAGGAACACTGTCCGCCGAGCTGATCGAGCACATTTTCGCGCCGGCCTACGGCGGACCGGCCCTCGCCCACACCGCGGACGCGGCCGAGATCCGGATCGGCGGCGCCCGCCTGGCGTTCTCCACGGACTCCTTCGTGGTGCGCCCCCTGTTCTTCCCCGGCGGCAGCATCGGCGACCTCGCCGTCAACGGCACCGTGAACGACCTCGCCATGAGCGGCGCCCGGGCGAGCCACCTCTCCTGCGGGTTCATCCTGGAGGAAGGCGTCGAGACCGACGTGGTCGCCCGCGTCGCGCAAGCCCTCGGTGCGGCGGCGCGCGTGGCCGGCGTCCAGGTCGTCACCGGTGACACCAAGGTCGTGGAGGCCGGTCACGGCGACGGCGTCTACATCAACACCTCGGGGGTCGGGCTGATCCCCGAGGGAGTCGACCTGCGCCCGCAACGGGTGGTGCCCGGAGACGTGGTGATCGTGAGCGGCCCGATCGGTATGCACGGCGTGGCGATCATGAGCGTGCGTGAGGGCCTCGAATTCGGTGTCGAGATCAACAGCGACTGCGCACCGCTCGGCGGCCTCGTCGAGGCGATGCTCGCCGTCACGCGGGACCTGCACGTGCTGCGCGACCCCACGCGCGGGGGCCTGGCCGCCTCGCTGAACGAGATCGCGGCGGCGTCGGGCACGGGCGTCGTCATCAAGGAGCGTGCCGTACCGGTCCCCGAAGCGGTCGGCAATGCCTGCGCGGTGCTCGGACTCGACCCCATGTACGTGGCGAACGAGGGCAAGCTCGTGGCCTTCGTTCCGCGTGACCACGCCGATGCGGTACTGGCCGCGATGCGCGCTCATCCCATGGGCACCGAAGCGGCGGTGATCGGTGAGGCGGTCGAGACCCACCCGGGCATGGTGGTGGCGCGCACCGGACTCGGTGGCACCCGCGTCGTGGACATGCCACTCGGAGAGCAGCTGCCGCGGATCTGCTGAGCTCAGGCCCGGCGGCCGCGTCGCTCACGGGAGGTGTCGAGGGTCCACGTGTGGGTGCAGTTCGGGCACTGCAGGTGGACCCGGAGCCCGTTGTTCCCGATCAGATAGCGCCAGTGGCTCCGGCAGTTCCGGTGGTCCAGGCAGGTCGCGCAGTCACGGGCATCGTCGCAGCCGGGGCACGCGACCCAGGCCCGCCGAGCCGGGTCGGCGTGGGGATCAAGCGGAAGACGCACGGCCCGGCACCTCCCCGGGCAGCACACCGGCCGCGACCAGCATCGCGTGAAGCCTCTGCTGCTCCTCGTCCAGGCCCGAGTACAGCAGGGTGCGCGCCGCCTCCTCCTCACGCAGAACGGCCACGGGGTCCCAGTCGGGCCCAAGGGCTGCCACGACTTCGGCACGCCGACGTGCCTCCTCGACGGTGAGGTCGATGCTGAAGCCGACTAGGTCGGAACGAGGACCGGTGTCGTGGTTCATGGGGGTGCTTTCGGAATGAATCGAACAAGTGCGCCACCACGTCTACCAGAGCGCACGGCTCCCACGGAAGCGCCCGACCTGCCTTCGACGGTCCCTGTGGCGCACCTCATGCCGAACGGGCAGCAGCGCCGGTCGGCGGTGTCGACGATCACGCAATTCGGCTCTGTCGGGGATCTTGTGACGGTGAAACCCGTACGCGGTGTACGGCTGCGGCTTAGGATCGTGGCCATGGAGTCGCCCTCACCGAGCCCGATACGCACTCAGACTCTCCATAGGTCGGGGCAGCGGGTAGCCCTGTTCTTGGTGGGGAGTGGTTTTGCGCTGTTGGGTGCTGGGGCGCTGATCAGCGGGATGGTTGCCGCAGATCCTGTCAGTGCAGTGATCTACACCGTGATGGGTGCGGGCGGTGCCTGGATGGTGTTCCGCAGCTGTGTCCTGGGAGTGCGGATCGACTCCACGGGTCTCACCGAACGTGGCCTGGGACGCTCGAAAGTCGTTCCGTGGTGTGTGATCGGAGCGGTCGATACCGGTGAGGGCCCTGGATTGGCCCCGGCGCAGGCTCCCGGATTGGTCCTCAAGAACGGCGAGCGGGTGGGACTCGGTGCCCTCGCTTCGTACTCCAGCCGTACGGTTGACGCCGACTTCGCCCTGATCAAGTCCCTGCACGCCATCCATGTCATCGACTGCCCCAGCTGTGCATGATTGCTGCGGCAGGGGTGTCGTACCGTCGATACCTCGTCGTAGTCGAAGGCGGCTCTGTTGGGGATCTTGTGATGTCACAGGGTCACGGGGCGAGAAGTACGCGTTGGCGTAGGAGGTCGAGGTTGGCTCGCCCGTAGCCCATGCGTTTAAGGAGTTTGACGCGGGTGACGTGGCCTTCGACCTGGCCCGAGCTCCACGGTGTGGACAGTCCGGCAGTGACGGCTTCGAGATCGCGTCTCAGGCCGCTGACCAGGGAGTGCAGGGCCGGGAGGTCGTCGTCAAGGACGCGATTCATCCAGTCCGGGAGTTGGTCTCCCCGGAGGTTGCGGAGCATTTCTGCGAAGTCCCGGACATGCCGCGCAGTGGCGTCGAGGTGCGGGCATACCGCGCGGATCTCCTTCAGCTCCGCGGCGTCGGCGGCGGCGAGGTGTGCGGGGTTCGTCATGATCCAGCGGACGATGCGGCGGGGCCTCGGAACCGGCCTGGACTGCGGCTGAGAGACCGGCTGCCGCTTCCGCCCCGGCTGACGGGGCGGTCTGAAGGCGCGGAAGTAGCGGCGGAGGCACTGGATGCTCCCGGTGAATCCGCGCTCGCGCAGTTCTCGGTGGAGCTGGGGAATGTCGTGACAGCCCTCCGCCCATCGGGTGTGAAGGTAGGGCTTGTGCTCGTCCAGCACGGACAGTCGTCCGGTGGCCTTGACCAGGAGTTCGTCGAGGCTGCCGGCCCGGGCGAAACGACGGACGGTGGAGTGGTCGAGCCGCAGGGTCCGGCCGATCGCCGCCAAGGACTTCCCCTCGGCCAGCAGTGCCTGGACCGCGGCGAATCTCTCCGCGGTGCGGGCGACCAGGCGCCGGGGTCGGCCCATGACATCGAGCGTGCCGTCCGGTGGAACGAACGGCGCGGTCACTGCCTCAGGCGGCTTCGGCGCAACCGGGTCCTTCGCGGTTGCCTCCGCCAGGACCGGGGTCTCGGCGAACGCGGCCCGGATGCAACCGTGGTGGGATCCGATCGTTCTCTCCACCGCCTCGGCAACGTTCCGCCACAGGTGCCAGGCGTCGGCGACCTGTATTGCCTGCGGGGCACCAATGCGGGCTCCCTCCGCGTAGGCGCCGGCCCGGTCCCGGCAGATCACCTCCACTTCCGGGTGCCGACGCAGCCAGGCCGCCAACGGCTCGGCGTCGCGACCGGGCAGCACGTCGACCGGGCGGCGGGCTTCCAGATCAACCAGGACCGTCGCGTAGGAGTCGCCCTTGCGCAGAGCGAAATCGTCCACTCCCAGAAATCTGACCGTCCCGACCGGCGGCTGTGGGACCGAGCGGAGCAGGTCCAGCAGTGCGTCCTTGGCAATGCGGATCCCGAAGGCAGCGGCCAGACGGGCGCCTGGGCGGCCGCCAGGCAGAGGGCGATCGAGGTGAGCATCGACCGCAGCATGTGCGTCTGCCGGGCGTGCGGTTTGGTCAGCCCTTCGATCTGCTCGGCGAACGTGACCGCAGGGCAGCGGTTGTTCAAGCACTTGAACCGCCGCACGGTCAGCTCGATGACCGTGGGGCTGCCCGCGATCGGTGCGTCGCCGAGCCGGCGGACGTACCGACCGTGCACCCGCCAGGACGGCATGCCGCATCCGGGGCATCTCGCCAGCAGCGCCTGGCACCCGGCGCGAAGTATGACGACCCCTGTCACTCGCTTGATCGACTCGATGCCAACATCAGACAGATGCGGCAACAGCCGCCCCAACACCCCTGAACCACACACCCGGAGACTGCCCAGCTCAGCCCTGCGACATCACAAGATCCCCGACAGAGCCGAATCACCTGATCGTCCACAGCGCGATGGCAAGAACGGCACGGTCGGCCTCCGGGAGGATCCCGATGCCGCTGTCGGCCATGTGTCGCGCGGCGGCGTCGTCGTAGCCGCTGGTGTAGCCCGTGACGCCGTGGTGTCCACGCGAGAGCAGGACGCGGCCGACCTCCTTGAGGCGGTGGGCGACGACGGCGCGCGACGCGTCGTCGGCCAGGGCCTCCGCGAACGTATCGTGCAGGGCGGCAACCGCAGGGCCCAGGCGCAAGTAGCGGCCACCTTGATCGATCACTCGCTGTCCGGCTGCCGTCAGCGAGCGTTTTCAGCGTGGCCGCTGATCGGGTGACGCCGGTGAGGTTGAGATGAGGGCCGCAACGCACAGGGCTCCCGTGCCGTCGGGGGAGGTGTCGACGTCTCAACCCACCGGTGCAGGAGCCTCGTTGGTTCCGCATCCGGCCGCACTCGCCCCCCGCACGGGCTGGTCGAATGGGTCACGATGCTCATCGTCACCCGTGAGGGTGACCGGCGGTACAAGCTCCCGTCGCACCAGCGCGCGCTCGTCGCTCTGGTGTACCTGCGCCGCCATGACAGCCTCACCCGGATCGCGGCCGGTTTCGGGATGTCCGTCGGCACCGCGCACGCGTATGTCACCGCCGCGACGAACCTGCTCGCCGAACGGTCCCCGGGCCTGCTCAAGACTCTGCGCGAGCACGATCCGGAGTTCGTCCTGCTGGGCTGATGCTCTTGGGCAGGCAGGCGCAGCTCGTTCCCGAGCCCGGCAGCGGCCACCCGGAGTGCCTCGGGGCCGCTGTCGGACATCGGCTGGGGTGAGTGCCTCCCCGTGCCTCGGCGACCTCACTTGTCCGGTGTCGAACGGGTTGCGAAGTCCGCGAACCACGCGAGCATCTCGGGATGGGTTACCGACCCTTCGCCGCTGACGTCGGCGATCGGCGAACCCTGCAGGATGCGCTTGACCGGTACTTCGAGCTTCTTTCCGGTGAGCGTGCGCGGAACGGCGGGGATCGGCTCGATCACATCGGGTACGTGGCGCGGGGACAGTCGGAGCTTGATCGTCTTGGCGATCCGCTCACGCAGTCCGTCGTCGAACGCGACGCCGTCGGTGGGCACGACGAACAGGGGCATGAAGTAACCGCCGCCAGACCGCTCGACGCCGATGACGAGGCTGTCGGCGACCTCGGGGAGCTGTTCGACGACGTCGTAGATGTCGGCGGATCCCATCCGTATGCCCATGCGGTTGAGCGTGGAGTCGGAGCGGCCGGCGATGACCACCGACAGGTCTGTGTGGAGGGTGACCCAGTCACCGTGCCGCCAGACCCCGGGGTACGTGTCGAAGTAGCTCGCCCGGTAACGGGTGCCGTCCGGGTCGCCGACGAAGCGGAGGGGCATGGACGGCAGCGGGGCGGTCACCACCAGCTCGCCCTGTTCGCCTGTCAGAGGATGCCCGACGGGATCCCAGGAGGCCAGCGCGACGCCGAGCGCGGGGCACTGGATCCGTCCCACGCGTACGGGCAGCACGGGGGTCCCGCCGGCGAGGACCGAGCAGATGTCGGTGCCGCCGCAGATGGACTGGAGCCAGACGCCGGGAGTCAGCCGGTCGTGGACCCAGCGCCAGGTGCTGGGCGGCAGGGACGAGCCGGTCTGGAGGATGGAGCGAAGCGCGCTGAGATCGAACTCGGCCGCGGGATGCGTATCCGATTTCTCCACGGCGGCGAGGTAGGCCGCGCCGACGCCGACCATGGTGGCACCGGTCTGCGCGGCGATCCGCCAGGCGCCGTTGATGTCCGGAAAGGTGGGGCTGCCGTCGTACAGGATGATGGTGCTGCCGTGCAGCAGGCCGCCGACCAGGAAGTTCCAGACCATCCAGCTCGTGGATGTGAGGAAGAGGTAGCGGTCGTCAGGGCGCAGGTCCGCGCCCAGGCCGAGTGCTTTGAGCAGTTCGACCACGATGCCGCCGTGGCTTTGCACGATTCCTTTGGGCATGCCGGTGGTTCCCGATGACCACAGGATCCACAGCGGGTGGTCGGAGGGAACGTCGGCGAATTCCAGTGGCGACTCGGCGGCCGGCAGCTCGGACCAGGCGTGCTGTTCTCTCCCGGACAGCGTCGACCACGGCTCGGTCCGGGTGGTGAAGAGGTTGTCGACCGCGAGGATGTGGCGGAGGGTGGGAAGTCCGTCAGCGAGCTCGGCGACCTCCGGGCGTTTGTCATAGGTTTTGCCGCCGTGGCGGTATCCGTCCGCGGCCACGAGGACGACCGGCTGCGCCTGCCGCAGTCGGGCGAGCACGCTGGGTGTGCCGAAATCCGGGGAGCAGACAGTCCACACCGCGCCGATGGCGGCCGTGGCGAGCAGGGCGACCACGGTCTCCGGGAGGTTGGGAAGGTAGCCGGCCACGCAGTCGCCAGGCCCCACGTCCATGCGTCGCAAGGCCGCGGCGACGTCCGCGACCTGACGATGCAGCTCCTGCCAGGAGGTCTCCACAGAGGTGCCGCCCTCGGCCACGCTGATCAACGCCGGGCGAGCGTCGGTGGCATGGGCGAGGCACCGCTCGGCGAAGTTGAGCCGCGCGCCCGGGAACCAGTCGGCGCCCGGCATCGACGCATCGCTCAGTACCTCGTCGTAGCGGGTGACCGTGTCCAGCCCGTAGTACTCCCACACCGCCGACCAGAAGCCGGGCAGGTCGGTGGAGCTCCAGCGCCACAGCTCGGCGTAGTCGGAGAAGTGCAGCCCCCGCACGTTGTTCACGTAGTCCATGAAGCACGCGACGTTGGAGGTCTCCAACTCGCGGCGACCGGGAGACCACAGCAGGTCGGTGTCGGTTTTCATCGTTGCCTTTCGCGGGGGCTGCACGAGGAGGGACGGGGGTCTAGTCGAGCGGGTGCTCGAGTTCGCGGAGGAGCTCCTCCGCGCGCGGCCACGGACCGTAGCCGGAGGCGGGGTTGAGGTGGCCGACCTCGCCGAGTTCTACGAGGCGTCCCTCCCAGTCCCGGGCGAGTTCGGCGATGCGATCCAGGGATCCCAGGGGATCGTTCGAGCTGGCCGCGACGATGCTGGGAAAGGGCAGCGGCGTACGGGGCACCGGAGTCCAGCCGTTCTCGTCGAGCACCTCGGGGACGGGACAGCCCTGGGGCAGCGGGTTCTCGAAGTCCGGCGGCGTCACCAGCAGCGCCCCCCTCACCTGCGCCTCGTGCCGTTGGGACCAGTGGACGCTGGTGATCACGCCGGCACTGTGGGCGACCAGCACGACCGGTCCCGCGATCTCGGCCACCACCTTGTCCAGTGCGGCGACGCGGGCCTCGCGGCTCAGCTGGTCCCGCGTCAGAGGGGGAACGGTGCGGACCGTGCGCCCGGCCATGGTGAGCCGGTCGGCCAGCAAGGTCTGCCAGTGCTCTTCGACGTGCTCGCGCAGGCCGGGGACGATCACCACCACTGGCTCGATCGTGCGGTTCATCGGGCGATCTCCGTTTCCTTCCGGCCCCTCACCGGGGCCGGCCCGGTCAGACGGCCCAGATCACGTGCGTAGTGGCGGCGGCCTATCACGAACGCCGTAGTGGCGGCGAGTGCCGCGAGCGGCACGATCCGCATCGCGCCGAGCAGGCCCATGCTGTCCGCGAGCCTGCCGGTGACCGCGGGCCCGGGGGCCAGCCCGAGCAGGCTGTTGGCCAAGGTGAGCGTGGCGAAGGCCGTCGCGGAGATGGACGCGGGGGTCAGATTGGCCACCATGGCGGCGGCGGGACCCGCTGTCCCCGCCGACAGCAGCGCTCCGGCCGCCAGCGCCAGCAGCTGCGCCGGGCCGGCGGGCAGCCGGAACGCGGCCATGAGCAGGACGAGCGAGCCGACGCTGCAGACGATGGCCACGGTCCATTTCCGAACGGGGAGAGCTCGGCTGATGCGGTCCGAGGCGATGCCGCCGACCACCATCCCGATGCCGATGATCAGGACGAAGACCCCGGCGGTCGCGCCGGCCTTCGCCGTGGGCATGTCGTAGTAGCGGTTGAAGTAGCTGGGCAGCCAGGCCATGAGCGCGCCGGCGATGAACATCTGCAGTCCGCTGCCGACATAGGCGCAGATCACCGAGACGGAGGAGAACAGCCGCGGCAGGAGCTCGCGCAGCCGGCCACGTGAGGCTTCCTCGTTCCGGGCGTCCGTGGAACCGGCTCGCGGAGCGAGTCTCTTCTCGGTGACGACGATCCCGTAGACCGCGGCCAGCACGAGCCCGAAGACGCCCATGCCGCCGAACGCCCAGCGCCAGCCGAACTGCTGGGCCACGACACCGCCGATCGACACGCCCAGGACCGAGCCGAAGGCCCCGCCGGCGATGAAGGCTCCGGAGAGGGTGGCCCGCAGTCCGATCGGGAAAATGCTCAGGACGACGGCGATTCCCACACTCCCGTACGCCGCCTCACCGATGCCGACGAAGAGGCGGCCGATGAACATCTGGCCGTAGGTCGCCGAGACAGCGCAGGCCAGGGTCGCCACGCTCCACATCGTCGCGGCGAGCAGCAGGCTCCTCACCCGGCCCCAGCGGTCCGCCAAGAGCGAGAGGGGGAAGGTGAGCAGGCCGACCATGAGGGCCACGATGCCGCTGAGCGAACCCAACTCGGCGTCGGAGAGCAGCCATTCGGCCTTCAGCATCGGGAAGACGGCGTTGAGTACCTGCCGCGACATGTAGTCGGACAGCAGCAGGCCGAAACTCAGGGCGAAGACCACCCAGGCGTAGCGTGGGGACACCGGCCACCTGGACGAGATGTTCGTCTCGGCCCCAGGGACGGACCCAGCAGTGGTGCACAACTCCATTGTCATCACCTCACGGGCTTGTGAAACCTGCTGGAGACGGGATCAGAACGGTCTGTCGCCGACGATTCCGGCGCGCTCCATCTTGCGGACGGCGGGCCAGTAGTCCTGGACGGCGTAGTGCTGGGTGGAGCGGTTGTCCCAGATCGCGACGCTGTTCGGCGTCCAGCGCCAGCGCACCTGGTATTCGGGGACCGAGGCCTGGCTGATCAGGTGGTTGAGCAGGAGGCCGGCGCCGGGGGCGTAGTCAAGACCGAAGCGCACGTTCTCGGGGGTGTGGTAATTGACGAGGTGCGTGGTGAAGGCGTTGACGAAGAGGATCTGCTCTCCGGTCTCGGGGTGGGTGCGCACGACCGGGTGCTCCGCGTCGGGGAACCGCGCCTTGAGCGCGTGCCGCTTCTCCCGCGGCATGACGGCGCCGAACGTGGCCTCGATGCTGTGCCGGGCCCGCAGTCCCTGGATCCGGGTCCTGATGTGCTCGGGAAGCCGGCGGTGGGCCTCGGCCATGTTGACCCAGATCGTGTCGCCGCCCACCGGGGGCGACTCGATGCAGCGCAGCACGGCGCCCATGGACGGTTTTTCACGCCAAGTACCGTCGGTGTGCAGCGCGTTCTCGTAGTGCTCCGGCGCGCTGTCGAGATCCTTGTAGATCCGTACCAGGCCGGGGTGCTCCGGGTCGCTGCCGGCCACCGGGTGGTCCTCCAGCGGGCCGAAGCGCTGGGCGAAGGCGACGTGTTCGGCCCGGGTGATGTCCTGGTCCCGCAGGAACAGCACCTTGTACTGCAGGAGCAGGGCCCTGATCTCGGCGAACAGGTCGTCGTCGCGCGAGGCGTCGCCGAGGTTCACGCCGGAGAGCTCGGCGCCGATGGTACAGGTCAGCGGTTCGACCTTGATCGAGCCGCGGGAACGCGCGCGCACCGGCGCGGGCGTTCCCTCCGGCGGAGCGACGGTCTTTTCCATGGCGATTTCCCTCCTGGAAGGGGTCGTGGTGCGCGTGGGGCGTCTGGTGTTCAGAGGACGAAGACGGACGATCCCGTGGTACGTCCCGACTCCAGTTCGCGGTGCGCGTGTACGGCGTCTTCGAGCACGTATCGCTGGTTGATCTCGATGGAGATCCGTCCGGAGGCGACGTGGCCGAAGAGCTCGCCCGCGAGTTCGGCCCGCTCCGCGGGATCCGCGATGTAGTCGGCGAGCGCCGGCCTGGTGATGAACAGGGAGCCGTTGACGGCCAGTTGCATGGCGTCGACGGGTGGGATCGCACCGGAGGCCGTACCGAAGCAGACCAGCAGACCGCGGCGCCGAAGCGAGGCGAGCGAGGCGGCGTAGGTGGCCTTGCCGACGCTGTCGAAGGCGACAGGGACCCCGGCGCCGTCGGTCAGTTCACGCACCCGCTCGGCCACGTTCTCTCGCCGGTAGTGAATGATGTGGTCGCAGCCGTGCGCGCGGGCGAGTTCCGCCTTCTCCTCGGTGGAGACGGTGCCGATGACGGTGAGTCCGAGCAGCTTGGCCCACTGGCAGACGATGAGGCCGACACCACCGGCCGCCGCGGTCAGCAGGATGGTGTCGCCGGCCTTCAACGGGTGGATCCTGCGGAGGAGGTACGCGGAGGTGAGGCCGCGCATGGTCATCGCGGCGGCGGTCTCGAAGCTGATGCTGTCCGGCAGCCGGATCAGGGAGTCGGCGGGCATGACCCGTTCCGTGCTGTAGGCCCCGAGTGGGCTTCCGGTGTACGTGACCCGGTCGCCCTCGGCGACGTGGACGACGCCCTCGCCCACCGCCTCGACCACTCCGGCGGCCTCGACGCCCAGTCCGGCCGGAAGCGGCACGGGATACAGGCCGCTGCGGAAGTAAGTGTCGGCGAAGTTGAGTCCGACGGCCTCGTGCCGGATCCGTACCTCACCCGGGCCGGGGTCGCCGACGACGACCTCTTCCCAGCGCAGGACATCGGGACCGCCGGTTTCCTTGAAGCGGACGGCATGAGTCATGGTGTGTGCTCCGTTGATCATGGGAGGTGCGCGGGAGGGGAGTGGAACGGGCCGCCGGTGCCGGGGGAGGGCACGACTCCGGCGGCCCCTCGGCCCGCGCCGACGAGCGGCGGCGCGGTGGTAGTGCTTCGCGATCAGACGTCGCGCAGCATGAAGCCACGCTGACCGGGACGGCGGTTCGGCACCATGCCCAGGCGGGCCAGGGTCTCGTCGGCGCTCGTGTAGTACTCGCCGATCTTGTAGATCTCCTTGGCCTCCGCGCCGGTCGCGATGTCGCGGCCGAGTGCGTCGGCCATGTGAACCGTCTGCTCGATCTGTTCGACGGAGGACATCCGCTCGCCCTTGCGCCGCCACAGGTTGTCCTCGTTGCCGACCCGGACGTGCACCCCGAGGGCGATGGCGACAGCGTTCATCGGCGCCACCGCGCGCATGGAGCTCTCGATGGTGAGCACTGCGCCGTCCGGGACGCGGCGAATGAACTCGATCAGGTCTGCGGGATGCCGCCCGGCGAAACCGCCACCGATCGCCACGTAGTTGAGGATCAGGGGGCCCGTGTAGACGCCGGCGCGGATGAGCCGCTCGACGGTCTCGAGCTGGGCGAGGGTGGCGAGCTGGAAGTGCGGCTGGACGCCGCTCGCACGCAGGCGCTTGAGGTGCTCGAGGTAGAACTCAGGGCCGGCCTCGACGACCATGTCGCGATAGGCACGGTAGTACTCCGGCTTCGCGATCGAGGTGCCCTCCAGGTCGTCGTCGGTCATGATCTCGACGATGTTCATCTGGCTGGTGTTGATCGCGATCGTCACCTGGTCCGGCGCCGGGGTAAGGTCGGCCAGCAGGTGGCGGGTGTCGTAGGCGAGCCACTTGGCGTCGCCGCCCTCACCCTCGGGGGCGAAGGAGATCGACCCGCCGATCTGCAGGACCATGTCGGGGACGGCCTCGCGCAGCCGGCCGAGGAGTTCGTTGAACATGGACATCCGCTTGGAGCCCTTGCCGTCGAGCTCTCGTACGTGGATGTGGAGCACGGTGGCGCCGGCGTTGTAGCAGTCCACGGCCGCCTGCACGTGCTCGTCCATCGTCAGGGGCAGGTCGTCGGCATCCCCGGGAAGCCACTCCGGCCCGTAGGGAGCGGCCTGGATCACCAGCTTCTGCTGGTTCTCCGGGAAGAGCGAGTCGTCGTGGAAGTGCACGGTCCGTCTCCTTCGTCGGGTGTTCGATCGCTCGCTCCGAGCACCGCCGAGTGCGATGTGAGGGACTGGGAAGTCCGGCGAGGATCGATGCGGGTCACCGGGTGACAGCGGGCGCAGGGGCCCGGTTACGATCGACGTTCCGGAGGAAACGCGCACAGGGGGAACCCGTCTCCTCCGGCGGCCGACCGCGTCTCTGCGGTGATCCCAAGGTAGGACCGGGCACGCCGGCTTCGCTTGACCCTGAGGGACGGATAACTTGCCGTTTGGGGACACCGTCCCCTGGGGCGTGCCGAGTGCGCCGGCACGGCATGGTGCGGGGGCCGGCTCTGCCAGGTATCAGCTCCGGCCGGGGTGCTGCCGGCTCCCGCTGCTGCGCCAGGCCCTCGGGCTGCACCCGAACTGCTCGCGGAACCAACGCGAGAATGCGCTCAGCGACGAGAAGCCCAGCAGATCGGAGATCTCCGTCAGCGAGCGCCGCGGGTTCGCGACGAACTGCTCGGCGAGGCGCATGCGGGTGGCGTTGAGGAGAGAGGAGAACGTCTCGCCCGAGGCGGCCAGATGCCGGTGAACAGTGCGCCGGTCGACACCGAGGCTGCGGGCGACCTGCTCGATCGAGCAGCGCCCGCTCGGCAGCAGGACCTCGATCAACTCACGCACCCGATCCGCGGCGGTGGTGTCCTGGGGAGTCGCGATGGGCTTCAGGTACTGGCGGGCGTACTCGTGGAGCAGCGGGTCCGCCATCGCGTTGGGCGCGTCGAGTTCGTGGGCGTAGAAGACGATTCCATTGAACTTCTGATCGAACTCCACGGCAGAGCCGAACGCGCGCCGATGCGTCGAGGCGTCCGCCGGGGCGGGGTGCCTGAACCAGACGGAGAGCGGGTGCCAACCGGGGTCCAGGAACGCGCGCAGGATCCGGTGGAAAGCGGTGACGGCCAGCTCCGTGGCCTGCCGGGTCTGCATCGCCTCGCCGAGCAGCAGGTCGACCTTCAACGTGGCCAGCCCGTCAGCCTCCTGCAGTTGGGTGTGCAGGACCTCGTTGAACATGTGTTGATGACGGATCAACAGTCCCAGCGCGCTCCGCACGGAAGGCTCCTCGCGGACGACCAGGCTGATGGGTCCGAGGTTGGAGAAGCGCCGGAACTCCGCCTGGAGCACTCCGAAGTCCTCGTGGCCCGAGTCGGCCGCCGACAGCTCCAGCACCTGGACCGCGGCCGCGCCGGAGATCCACCTGTCCTGAACCACGAGGGCGGCGGTGTCCAGGCCCACCCGTTTCAGCAGTGCTTGTGGGTCGAGATCGAGTGAGCGGCACAGCTCGACATAGCCGCTGAGGGCAGCGGTGCGGACCAGGGGCTTCATGTGAACCCTCCAAGACTGTCCCGAAAGGGCAAGTCTGATGTCACTCCAAGTTAAGCATGGTGGGAGGAGGGAACCTAGCATGGCGCTGTTCACCGGCCCGGCCTGCTCGTGGCAGACGTACGGGGCCGGTAGACACGCGAAGGTACGGAGGCGTAATGACCGGTACGACCTACGGGGACGAGAGGCTGTACGTACCCTGCTCAGGACCGTCGGTGTGGAGCGGCGAAGAGCTGGCCGACCACCGCGAGGAGTGGACCCGATGCCTCTCATCGCACCACCTCGCCGAGATCGATGCCGCCCTGCGGGAGGCTCGCCGGCGCGACACCACGTTGCTGAAGCTGACGACCGCCGACTTCCCGCTTCCCACGCTCTCGGCTGAACTGGAACGCATCGCCGAGGCACTGGAGCACGGCCGGGGGTTCGTGCTCGTGAAGGGCCTCGCGGTCGGGCAGCTGACCAAGTCGACCGCGAGCGCGGTTTTCTGGGGCCTTGGTCAATACCTGGGGCGTCCGGTCCCGCAGAACGCGGACGGGCACGTCCTCGGCCACGTCCGGGACACCGGCCGCAGCCTGGCCGATCCGGCGACACGCGGCTACCAGACCCGGGTGGCTCTGCCGTTCCACACGGAAGGAGCCGATCTCGTGGCGCTGCTGTGTCTGCAGGCGCCTCGCACCGACGGGCGCACCTCTCTGGTCAGCGCGGGGGCGGTTCACAACGCGGTGATGGACCGCCGCCCCGATCTGGCCGAGCGCCTGTACCGCACGTACTGCTTCGACCGCCGGCAGGAGCACCCTCCCGAGGAGCCTCCGTACGAGGCCGCGCCGCTCGCCGTCCGGCTGCCGGGAGGCGCACTGAGCATGCGTTACAACCGCTGCTACCTGGAATCCGCCCAGCGCTTCCCCGAGGTGCCCCGCCTGGAACCGGCGGACTCGGACCTGTTCGACCTCATCGACGACGTGGCGGCTTCGGCAGGGTTCCGACTGGACATCGACCTCCAAGTCGGCGATCTGCTGTTGCTCAACACCCACACGATCATGCACGCGCGAGCGGAGTTCGAGGACCATGACCCGCCCGAGCTCAAGCGCCATCTACTGCGGCTGTGGCTGGCCCTGCCGCAACACCCCCGTGCCGGCCGCGCTCGCCACGGAATCACCCCTCGCGACGTGATCCGCCGCCGGAACGCCGCATCGCAGGCCGAGACGAACTCAAGGAGACTGCCGACATGACCAACCTCGCCACGTTCCTGGTGGACTCCGCGGCAGCCCGGGGCGATCGCATCGCGGTGCGCCACGACGACAGCACGCTCACCTACGCCGAGCTGGACGAGGCGAGCGCCAGAGTCGCCGCCCTCCTGCGCGACCGCGGCGTCCGGCCCGGCGACCGCGTCGCGCTGACCATGCCCAACGTCCCGCTGTTCCCGGTCGCCTATTACGGCATCCTGCGGGTCGGCGGCGTGGCCGTGCCGATGAATCCGCTGCTCAAGGCACGTGAGGTGGCCTTCACCCTTCACGACTGCGGGGCGCGGATCGTTCTGGCATCCCACCTCTTCGCCGACGAGGTGACCAAGGCAGCCGCCGAAACCGGTACCGCATGCCTGGTCACCGAGCCCGTGGCCTTCGACGACATGCTGCGCGCTCACGAACCGATGCCCGGCATCGTCGACCGGACCGATGACGACCCGGCACTGATCCTCTACACCTCGGGCACGACCGGGACACCGAAGGGAGCCGTGCTCTCGCACCGGAACCTGGCCACGAACACCGCCACCACGGCCGAGACCCTGGTCCAGGCGGGACCCGACGACGTGCTCTTCGGCGGACTGCCCCTCTTCCACGCCTTCGGCCAGACCTGCGCACTCAACACGGCCGTCGCCGCCGGCGCCACGCTGACCCTGTTGCCGAAGTTCGAGCCGGGGCGCGCCCTGGAGATCATGGCCCGCGACGGGGTCACCGTCTTCCTCGGCGTGCCCACGATGTACGCGGCGCTGCTCCACGCCGAGCTTCCCGACGGCTTCGACGCCAGTCGGCTGCGCCTGGCCGTCTCCGGCGGATCCTCACTCCCGGTCGAGGTGCTGCACGGCTTCGAGCGCCGCTTCGGCGCCACCGTGTTGGAGGGGTACGGGCTCTCCGAAACCTCACCGGTCGCCGCCTTCAACCACCCTGACCGCCCGCGTAAGGCGGGCTCGATCGGACAGCCCATCCGCGGGGTCGGGATGAAGCTCGTCTCCGAGGCCGGCGGCCAGGTCCCCCCGGGAGAGGTCGGCGAGATCGCGATCCGCGGCGACAACGTGATGGCCGGCTACTGGAACCGCCCCGAGGCCACGGAAGAAGCGATCCGCGACGGATGGTTCTACAGCGGTGACCTGGCCCGCGTCGACGAGGACGGCTTTTACTTCATCGTCGACCGCAAGAAGGACCTGATCATCCGCGGCGGCTACAACGTCTACCCGCGCGAGGTCGAGGAGGTGCTGTACGAGCACCCGGCCGTCGCCGAGGCCGCCGTCCTCGGCGTACCGCACCCGGTGCTCGGCGAGGAGATCGCCGCGGTGATCACGCTTCGTCCCGGAGCCGAGGCCACCGCCGAGGAGATCCGCGACCATGTCAAGGCAAGGGTGGCGGCGTACAAGTACCCGCGGCTCGTAACTGTCACGACCGAGCTCCCCAAGGGCCCTACCGGCAAGATCCTCAAGCGTGGGATCGTGGTCACCGATCGGTGAACCGCACGGCGGCGTCCCTGGGCCGGCTCCCCGCTGCTGCCTGGGGCCGGCGACGGTTCCGGAGGGGGGGAGCCGGATCCCGGGCCCCGTGCTTCGGGCCGACCTGGGGCGAGTCGTCATCCATGGTTCAAGGATGCTGCGGGATTCAGGCGGTGCTCAGTGCTCGCAGAGGGAGAATTCCCGCTCGTAGAGCTGCTCGTTGTGTTCGTCGACGAAGAACTTGCGTTCCCGCATGAGCTGTTCGCGATATTCCCTGGCCTGTTCGAGCGTCATGGTCGAGGTGTCGGACCACGGTTGCTGCGGTGGCACATCGGACGTCGAGACGATCCGTTCCGACGGGTCGACCAGGAAGAACGCGAGAATCTTGCGATGTCCCGGCCGAGTCGCGTCCGCGAGGCGAAACGAGCCGACGCGGTGCTGCAGGATGTTCGGGAACGCCAGACAGCGACCCGCCGGGGTCGATGCCGATCCCAGTACCTGGTTCAGCGCGTCTTCGTCCTCCAGGCCGTAGACCTCACGCAGACCGTTGTCGTCGTTCTGCTCGTAGTCCGGGTCGTCCAGTGCCGCCCGGAAACTCAGCCGGCTTTCGGTGATGTTCTCGCTGTCCCAGTAGTAGATGCCGGTCGAGACGATCCGCTCGTTCATCATCCCCTCGACATGCCAGGAACCGCCCTGGTACTCGGGCTTGTCCGGCGTGAGATGAATGGTGGCGAGCTTGACGATGACCTGGAGAGTCCGCCCCCGCAAGTCGACGCGGGCGGACTCTTCGGGCGACTCGGGCGGGGTGTAGGCCGGGGCGTCGGGGACCACCGGGCGGCGGTTCTCCCACCAGTCGTCCTGGGCTCGTTCCCATGCGCGGCACGCTTCCGCGTAGGCCTCGTCGTCGTTGTAGGCGGACTTGTCCGGGTACTCCGGCTGCGATTCGTACCACCCGTACGGATCGGCTTCGATCCGTGGGGGACGGGGACGGCGCAGATCGGTGAGTACGTTTTCCAGCAGCGGGCGCATGCGCGCGAACACGTCCGGCAGGACGGCGGCCAGTTCGTGGTGGACCTCGGGGTGGATGTTGTTGACGTAGGAACGGAACGTGACGTCGCCGTCTTCACTGACGTCGACGTCCGTGGGCAGCCACTGGAATTTCTCCGAGAACTCATACCGTGAGTAACGGTCCGTCGGGTTCCGCCAGGCCCGCTCGGGAGCGCCGCTCACCTCGTTCACGAGGCAGAACAGGGAGGGATGAACCAGATCGAGTACCTGGCCGCCGGATCCGGGATGCCAGTCCAGTTCTGCCTCGGGGACCTGTTCCAGAACCCGGACCGCCTCGATCAGCCGGGACCTGAGCTTGTCGTCGACCAAGGTGTCCGACTGCCACACCCCGTCGACGGCGGACACCTCGATGCCGGTCCGTTCGTCTCGTAGCGAGGCGTAATGCGCGAGTTCGGCAAGCACATAACGAACCTGCGCTTCGGTGAGGCCCTGGGCGACCGCCTCCTGCGTCCACCTGGCGACGATGTCGGCGTCATGCATCTTGTCGAACCAACCGGGCTTCGCCCGGAGGTGTGCGCTGCACTGCATCATCTGAAGCTCCCGCAACGTTCGGGGCGTCGCGAACGAGAGGGAACGGGAAGCGTGAAAGGGCAGCGGGAAAGCAGAGAGGCCGGTCAATTCTCTTGGTCCTAGCAGTCGGTGTGCGGTGGCGGGAAGGATACGTCAGCCGACTGACACCGCGGCCGTGCTCGATGTCGTCGCCGGTCCGGGAGCAGCCGGGGCTTCGAAGCGGACGCGCGATGCCCGGTTCGCGTGGCTCATCCGAGGTCGAGACCGAGCCGCGCGCCGCCCCCGTCGTGGAGTCGTCTGAAGAAGGCGAGCACGCCCGCGGAGCCGCCGGCCCAGGTGGCGCTCGGCCGGGCGAGACCGGTGTCCGGGAACACCGGCCGGGACCAGGTGCCGCCGCTGCGGCTCAGGATGAGCAGGGCGATGGTCTCGGCCGCGTCACGGAACTCCTCGGACGCGGTCGCGTCCGAGACCTCCAGCATCAGTTCACCCACTCCGGCCAGTCCGCAGCACTGCGTGACCAGCGGCATCCGCGGTGCCACTACGGCGCACGCCCGCGCGGCCCGCCGGGCGAGATCGAGGTACCCGGGCTCGTCGAGGCGTTCGGCGGCCCGGACGAGTACGGTCCCGATGCCGGCGAGCCCCCGGCACCACGAGCCGTAGCGGCGTGTCGCCCCCGGCTCGGTGGCCGCCGCGATGATCTCCGGTGTCACGGCGGCCAGGCGCGCCGCGGCCTTCTCGGAGCGGCTGATCACGTCCGGGTCCCCGGTCGCGGCACCGTACTCGAGCAGGAAACAGGTGACGCCCGCCTCGCCGTGCGCGATGCCCTCGCGGAGTGCGGCGCTGCCGGGCGTGTCCGCACCGGTCGGGGTCAGCCGGGCGGTGCCCGTTGCCAGCATCCGGTCGCAGTCGGCGGCGACGGCGAGGTGCCGGCCCGCGGTGTGCCGCCGACCGGACCGTAGGGCGTGCCGGGCGAGCAGCAGCCGGCCGAGGCCGATTCCGGCGGCGCCCGCGATCAGATCGGCCTCCGGCGGCCCGCCGTCCGGTGCGCGCTCAGGCAGGACGGGGTACCCGGACCGCACCTCGGCGCCCGTCCCCGGCTCTGTCGCCAACCCCGCTTGCGTGAGGAAGAGTTCGACACCGGTGCGCCCCGTGTAGAAGCCAGGTGACAGGTTCCTCGACTGCTCCGCCGTCCATCGCGCCAACGCGGTGACGGCCGAACGCACGTCGGGCCGGTGCGCATGGTGCAGGAGTTCAAGTCCGAGCCCCGAACTGCCGCCGTAGACGTCGATCGAGGTGGGAACGTTCAGCTGTGCGGCCCGTTCCGGGTCCGTGATCGCCTGCGCTTCGCCGACGCAGTAGGCGGTGGTGTGCTCGATGATCGCGTCCAGCAGGTCGTTGTCGATTCGGGGGCGTGCGGGCCGGCGTGCGGTGCCGGCCGCGCCCGTGCGCAGGCGGTCGACGGTGCCGACGCGCACGGCCGGGTCGAAGTTCAGCAGTCCGGTGATCAACGACCGGATGCCCTGGTGGGCGTCCCCGGGAAGTGCCTCGGCCAGGCAGGCCAGGGTCCGGTCCCGATTGACCTCGTGGTCGGTGTCGACGATCACCGGGTCCATGCCGGTGGCGGCGAAGAAGAGGGTCGCACCGAGGGAGTAGTAGTCGTCGGTGGGAGCGGCCGGTCCGGTCGCGCGCAGAACCGGCTCGCTGTATCCGGGGGTCGCCCCTCCGGGGCCGGTGCCGTCCCGCTCGCTGATCCCGAAGTCGATCACGTGGCACCGGCCGGGGCCCGAGTCGTCGAGCACCACGTTGTCGGGCTTGAGATCGCGGACGACCACGTTCCGGCCGTGGATCGCGTCCAGGACGCGCAGGAGCCGGGAGGCGAGGGCGGACAGGGCACGTGTCGAACCGGTGCCGTCGTCCCGGTAGGGGCCGTTCAGCAGAACGTCCCTGCGCAGGTCTCGCGTGCCGCATTCGCTCATCACCAGGTACTCGTCCGCCTGGTGGGCGAAGTAGTCCAGTGCGCGAGGCACGCCCGCGACGCCGTCGAGCGAGGTCAGGACCGTGCGCTCGTTGCGCAGCCGGTGGCGGGCGTCCATGCCGGATTCGTCCTCGCCCACGAAGGCCCTCGCCTGTTTGACCACCACCGGCCGCCCGTGTGCGCGGTCGACCGCGCGGTAGACGTTGCCGTGGGGTGCGCGCGCGATGCCTGCGGTGACGGAGTAGCGTCCGCCGCCGAAGCCGGGCACGGACGGCTCGTCACCGTGTCTGGAGCCGCTCGCGAAGGGGTCCTCGGCCCAGGGAGGGCAGCGGTAGCGGCCGACGGCCAGGCCGTCGAAGATCCGGCCGTCCGGCCCGGTCATGACGGACTCGAGCCGCCCGCTCCGGCCGGTGCGGTAGTCGCCCGTGAAGGGGCCGTAGCGGTAGTAGACCGGGGCCCGCGGGTCGACCCTCCGATCGCTGACGACCTGCGGACCCTCCCGGTCACGCAGTACGGCAGCGAGTTCCAGCGCGACCTCGACCACGGCGTCGGCCACGGGGTAGACGGTGACCGCCTTGCCGACGGCCCCTGCGCTCACCACCCCGGAGTTGAGGCGGCGCAGTGTCTCCGGGTCGCGGGCGAACTTCGCGTGGCAGACGTACCGGGACAGTACTGGCAGGACGAGACGGATCACGTCGTCGAGGTCGCCGGGACGCGCCGAGACGTGCAGCTTCCATCCGTGTTCCATCGCCGGCATCCGCGGATCGTTCAGATACGACCATGTGTCGTCCGACCAACCGCTGCGGCCGGCGATGGAAACGGCCACCGCTACGAGTTCAGGTCACAGGCGAAGCGGGTGGTGGCGGTCACCCAGGGGTCGGCGAGACACGCGGTGTGTTCGCGGTCGCTGCGGTCGTCGTCCTCGAACACGATCGCCTCGTCGTCGATCTCCAGCGGACCCGCGTCGCGGAGTCCAACGACTTCCAGAAGATCCAGCACGGCTGCGGGCATGTGACGCCTCCAAGGTTTGTCGTGCGCTGAGGAGCAGACAACGGCCGACGCGGACCGGTGGACCCGCTGGGCCGGGGACTCGCTGCACAAAGGTAGGGAGAGGGCGAACTCGCTGGCAAGAGGGCCGTCGGCACCGCTCTTGGGGACTCACACGTTCCGGAACGGGCGACAGAACGCGCCTCGGACCCGTCCGATACCGGAACGGAATCCCGTTGGGCCGACGGACCTCAAGCGCCTCCCTCCGCCCCCTGATTCCAGTGACGGTGACCCGCTTGCTCCCGCCTGGGATCACGCTCCGCGGACGACCGGAGACCAGCCATCTGTGTGCTGACGCCGACATCCTCCCCGAGAAGCCGCTGCGCGAGATGACCGCTGCCGACATCGACGAGGTCCTTGCGGTCAACCTCCGCGGCTCCATCCTCTCGGTGCGGGCCTGCCTGCCCGCGATGGAGCGTGCCGGGCACGGACGCATCATCCTCACCTCCTCCGCCACCGGTCCGACCACCGGGTACACGGGCTGGTCCCGTTACGGAGCGAGCAAGGCCGGCCAGCCCGGATTCCCGCGGGGCGCGGCCCTGGAGCTGACCCCCCTGCGCATCACCGTCAACGCCGTGCTCCCGGGGAACGTCCGTACCGAGGGTCTGGACGCGCTGGGCGAGGACTACCTGCGCCGGATGGCGGCCCCGATCCCACTGGGCAGGCTAGGGGAGACCCCGGACATCGCGCACGCCGTCGGTTCCCTCGCCTCGGACGAGGCCGCGTTCATCACCGGCCAGACACTCACCGTCGACGGCGGGCAGACCGTCCCCGAATCCCCCGACGCCCTCGCCCTCGCCCCAGCTTCCGTCTCGGGATGACGACGCCCCGGCCGGGACGCCTCCCTGACCCGCCGCGTGCCGGCGTGGCACCGGACGGTCGGCTGTTCCGGAACCAGGCCGGCATGGGGGTCCTCTTCCGTCACCGCCCAAGGTTTGGACGGCGTCCGGGAACGAACCAACCCCTTCATCGAGCAGTCCATGGAGGAGTGGGGCACCGGGGGGGGCGACGGCCGCCCCCGGCGCAGGAGGACGGGTGGCGTCCGGCTCAGCCGTCGCTCCCGGCGGCGGCGCGCGCCACGCGGCCGCGTACCGCGTACCAGCCGGCGACCAGTGCCGCGGCGATCAGCGGCACGCACAGCACGGTGGTGCGTGCGGCCCCTCCGTCGGCGTACATGAGGACCAGGACGGAGGCGAGGAAGGCCAGCGTCACGAGTTCGGTCCACGGGGAGCCGGGCAGGCGGTAGGAGGGGCGGGTCAGTTCGCCGCTGCGGGTCTTCCGCCAGAAGAGGAGGTGGCAGATCATGATCATGCCCCAGGTGGCGAGGATGCCGATCGCGGCGAGGTTGAGGACGATCTCGAACGCGTCCGCGGGGACCACGAAGTTGAGCCCGACGCCCAGGACGCACATGCCGCTGGTGAGGAGGATGCCGCCGTAGGGGACCTGGGTGCGGCTGAGGCGGGCGGTGAAGCGCGGGGCGGAGCCGTTGACGGCCATCGAGCGCAGGATGCGGCCGGTGGAGTAGAGGCCGGAGTTGAGCGAGGACATGGCCGCGGTGAGGACGACCAGGTTCATCACGTCGCCGGCCGCGGGGACGCCGATGTGGGAGAGCACGGTCACGAACGGGCTCTGGCCGGCGCTGTAGCCGTTCCAGGGCATCAGCATCGACAGCAGGACGACCGAGCCGACGTAGAAGAGGCCCACGCGCCACATGATCGAGTTGATGGCCTTGGGCATGATCTTCTCGGGGTTCTCGGTCTCACCGGCCGTGACGCCGACCAGCTCGACGGAGGCGTAGGCGAAGACGACGCCCTGGATGATCAGCAGCATGGGCAGCAGGCCGTTGGGGAAGATCCCGCCGTTGCCGGTGATCATGGCCGGCCCTGGGACGGCGCCGTCGACGGGGTGCCGGGTCGCCAGGAGGAAGATCCCGATCCCCATGAAGACGACCAGGGCACCGACCTTGACGATGGCGAACCAGAACTCCAGTTCGCCGAAGATCCGCACCGAGATGAGATTCACGGTGAGGACCACGGCCAGGGCTATGAGGGCGATCATCCACTGGGGGACGTCGGAGAACAGGCGCCAGTAGTGGGTGTACGTGGCGACGGCGGTGATGTCGGCGATGCCGGTGGTCGCCCAGTTCAGGAAGTACATCCAGCCCGCGGTGTAGGCGCCCTTCTCCCCGAGGAACTCCCGGGCGTAGGAGACGAACGCGCCGGAGGACGGCCGGTAGAGGACCAGTTCGCCGAGCGCACGCACGACGAGGAACGCGAAGACCCCGCAGACGGCGTAGGCGACGAACAGGGAGGGACCGGCGTCGGCGAGGCGTCCGCCCGCGCCGAGGAAGAGCCCGGTGCCGATCGCACCCCCGATGGCGATCATGTTGACGTGTCGGGGTTTCAAGGACTTGCTGTAGCCGGTGTCCCCGGCGTCGACGTGACGGGTCGTGGGGCGCTTCTCGTCTTTGAGGAACTGCTCGCTCACGCCTCGGGTCTGCCTTCCGTAGGGGTGGGTGTGCGCTCGGGGCGCACGATGTTGGTGAGGGTCGTCTCGACCCGGAGCAGGTGGTGGGACATGGCTTCCACCGCGTCGTGCTCGCTGCCGTCGGCCAGCGCCTCCAGGATCGCCCGGTGCTCGCAGTTGGACTGCTCGCGCCGGCCGCCCAGTTCGTTGAGGAAGGTCGACTGACGCGCCAGTGCGTCGCGGATCTCCTCGATGACGCGGCGGAAGACGGGGTTGCGGGAGGCCTCGGCCACCGCCAGGTGGAAGACGGTGTCCATCGCCACCCACGCGGTGGTGTCGGTCTCCTGCTCCATCCGGTCCAGCAGATGGCTCAGATGGTCCAGGTCCTCGGGGGTGCGGCGCAGTGCGGCGTACCCGGCGACCGGGATCTCGACGTGCCGGCGCACCTCCAGCAGGTCGCTGGCGGCGTAGTCGCCGAAGGTGGGGTCCTCGACCGTGTTGGCCACGACGAAGGTGCCCTTGCCGCTCTTGGAGACGGTCAGACCCATGGCCTGCAGGGCCCGCAGGGCCTCCCGCAGTACGGGCCGGCTGACTTCGAGGGTGCGGCACAACTCGGCTTCGGAGGGCAGCTTGTCGCCTACGACGTACTGCCCGCGCTCGATGGAGCTGCGCAGGTGGCCGAAGACCGCTTCCATGGCGCTGACGCGCCGGGGAAGGGGACCGGCTGTCTGGCTGTCTGACAGGTTCACGCTGTGATCCTGCGGGGTGTGCTCGGGGTGCAAGACACCTGTGTCGGCAAAATCCGGCCCGGCGCGCTTCGCGCCGTGCGTGCGTTCCGTCCGGCCGTCCGGGCGGGACCGGTACCTTCGGCGGAGCCCGCGGTGGCCACCAGGGCCTGCACGACCGGCGCGTCGATCCCCATCTCCGGGTGCCATTGGAGGCCCACGGCGAAGCGGTACCGGGTGCTCTCGATCGCCTCGACGGTGCCGTCCGCCGCACGGGCGGCGACGATCAGCCCCGCGCCGAGGCGGTCCACCGCCTGATGATGGTGCGTGGCGACCTGGTGCGTCCCCGGCGACAGGGCGCCGACCCGTGTCCCGGGCACCGAGGTCACGGCGTGGGCGCAGAAGTGGCCCCGAGCGGGGTTGTGGCCGTCGTGGCCCACGCTGTCGGGCAGGTGCTGAATCAAGGTGCCGCCCTCGTGTACGTTCATCAGCTGCATTCCCCGGCACACCCCGAGCACGGGTATGTCGCGGGCCAGGCCGGCGGCCAGCACGGCCTGCTCCCACCGGTCGCGCTCGCGCACCGGCGGCCCGGTACGCGGATGGGGCACGGCCCCGTACAGTGCGGGATCGAGATCCTTGCCTCCCGCCAGGACGATCGCGTCCAGACGTTCGACCACGTCGGCCGCGGCCTGCGGCGCGTCCGGCGGCAGCAGTACGGCGCGGCCGCCGGCCGCCCGGACGCAGTCCGCGTAGGCCGCGGGCAGCACTGCGGCGGGAAGGTCCCACTCGTCCCACTGCGCGTGGGTGAGGTAGGTGGTGATTCCGATGAGTGGTGGCTGGGGCATACCACTTCCTTTCGGGGCATGAGGGGTGACCGGCGACAGCCGGAGCCGAACCGAACGCCCCCGCCACGGCAGGCTGCCGAGGATGACGCGGTGGTACTGGCGGAGGTGACCGGGACGGCGGGGGAGGGGTGTTCGCGGGCCAAGGGTGCGGGCTTGCGTTTTCTTGCCGCGAGCAAGAATCCTGCTGGCGTTCATCTCCAATCACAAGAAAACACATCTTCGCGACAGATAAGTGAGCCTTAACTCCGTGCACGGACTCGACCCCCGCCTGCTCGCCACCCTCGAAGCCGTCGTACGGCACGGCTCCTTCAGCGCCGCCGCACGCGAACTCGGCTACAGCCCGCCCGCCGTCTCCCAGCAGATCGCCGAACTCGAACGCCGCGCCGGCCTCAGGGTGCTCGAGCGCCGCCCCGTGCGCGCCACACCGGCCGGCGAAGTCCTCCTCGGCGCGGAGCAGGGTGTCCGCAGTGCGCTGGCGGCGGCCTCGGCCGAACTCGGTGCCATGCGCGCCGGTACGGCCGGACGGATCCGGCTCGGCGCCTTCGCCTCGGCCGCCACCGGCATCGTTCCGCAGGCGCTGGCCCGACTCCACGCCGCCTACCCACACGTCCAGGTCAGCCTCAGCCAGCTGGAGCCCGAGGCCGGTTACAACCGGCTCAAGCGGGGGGACATGGACCTGGCCCTGAGCTACGACTACGACTTCATCCCCGTCCCGCCGCCCCGGATGCTGCGCCGGACGCTGGTCGCACGGGATCCGGTGGTGGCCGTCGTCCCGGCACGGCACCGTCTGGCCGACCGGGAGGTCATCGACCTGGCCAGCCTCGCCTCCGAGACGTGGATCGCCGCTCCGGAGGCAGCGCTGCGCCTGGAACTGCTCTCGCAGATGGCCGACACGCCCGGCTTCCAGGCCCGCCTGCAATACGAGGGGGACGACTTCAACACCGTGCTCGGGTTCGTGGCGGCGGGGCTGTGCGTGGCAGTCATGCCGCGACTCGCCCTGCCCCGCGCCCACACCCAGGTCGTGGCCCGCCCCCTGGCCGAGCCGCAGCTGACCCGCTTCATCTACGCCGTCCGCATCGACACCCGGCACACCCCGCGCGCCGTCCTGGACCTGGAAGAGATGCTCACCGCGCAGGCGCTGGCCGCGCTCTCGTGAGGAGCACGGAGTCCCGAGGCCGTGCGGGTGAACGGATCGTGGAGGCTCCGTGAAAAGCGGCCAACTTGACGGCCGTCGCACGCGCGTAGACCCACCGGTACGCCGGACTTCCCACCGTGTCCGACTACCGGACGCGGTGGCTGAAAGTTGAACTATTGTGTGACGAGCGCACTATGTTTGCCGCGGTTGACGTTCCATCGAGAGGAAACCCCTCATGACCGCAGCCGACTGCCGGCCCGGAACGGCGCGCGTCCTCACCGGCTACCGCCCCGAGGACGGCTTCATGGCCGCGGCGCTGGACCCGCCCCCGGCCGAGTACGTTTGGCACGACGAGAACGCCGAGCAGCAGGACCAGCGTTATGGCCCGGGAGTCGGCTACCGGCAGTGGCTGGCGGTGGACGCCCGCGACGGCGCCGTCTGGTTCGGCGACACCGACTGGCGGGCCCCGCAGGAGCCCCCTGGCAGTCGGCTCCCCGGCGTCCCCCGCAGGGCACTCGGGGACGGGGCCGTCCCCGACCCCGGAATCATGGTGCAGCTGCTCGGCCACCTGAGTCACGACGAACAGCGCGGCTGCACGTGGCGCTTCTTCAACGCCGAGGAACTGCACGCGCTCGCGGTGCGCGTCCTGCCCGCCGTGCAGCGACTCGTGGACTCGATCCACCGGATCGGGCCCGCAGGCGAGCTGGAATGGTCGGCCGAGGCGGCCACCGCGTGGGACGACATCGAGGAGGCCGCGACCCCCGCGTTCGACTCCTCCGGGGAACTCCGCTGGCCCCGACCGCGCATGACGCCGGTTCCGGCCTGGCGCGTCGAGGTCGGCGCCTTCCTGGACGCCAACCCCGAGCTGTGTGAACCCTCCTGGGGCCTGGCCACGGACGCGGAACTCGATGCCTACGCCGACTACAGCCCACAGAAAGGCTATGGCGGCGTACCGGGGCGGATCTGCCGCGCCGTCGACCAGCGGATCGAGGACGGCTTCACCTTCTACGGCAACCGCGCCGCCCTGTACGGCTACCGGGCACGGGCCTGTGGCGACCGTACTCCGACAGACGCCTGCGCCTGGCTGGAGGCGACGGAGACCGGGCGGGACACCTGGGAGGCGGCCAAGCCCCTCGGAGCCACCCTCGCCGACGTCCCCGACTGCGTGCTGGCGTCCCTGGCCGAAAGGTTCCAGAACGCCGCGCACGAACACGGGCTGGCCCTGACGGGCCTGACCGCCTATCTCCGCGGGCTGCGCGGCGCGGAACGCTCCGCCGTCGAGCAGCAACTCGTCCACGAGGGCGCGGAAGTCGAACGCCTTGAGAGCATGCTCAGGGACTTCCGCGCCGCACGTAACCGCACCGTGACGCGGATCCTGGCCTGGTCCGACGGACGAGGGGACGCGGAGATCGCCCGCCTGGCCTCCCTGCCCGAAGCGTACGTCAGCGACTGGAGGGCCCGCCTGACCGACGAACAGACCACCACGACCCCCGGACCGTGAAGCACGCGCGGCCCACCGCGTCGTCGCGAACCTGGAGCTGCTCCAGCCACGTCGCCCAGATCCCGTCCACTTCCCAGCGGGCGACCCCCCGTACCGTTCGGGGAGACCCCGCCAGGAAACCCCGGTCCGCAGCCACCGCTGAGCGGATCCGTCGCGGACGCGGAGGGTCACGGATCCCGGTGTCCGCCGCGTGGGGCTGCCCGGCTCTCGGTGGGCTCGGGCGGGGACCCGGCGGAGGGACCCGGGGAGGGCTCGCCCGCCGCGAGGTGCTCCAGGACCTCCGCCAGTTCCTCGCAGGCGCGGCGCACCGAACGGCGGGTCGCACGCTGCTCGGTGATGACGGAGGCGAGGAGGAGGGCGGTCAGGGCGGTGGAACCGTTGAACGTCTGGAGTTTGACCATGATCTCGACGTCCGACAGGTGGGAGAACGCGCCCCGCTCGGAGGTCGCCTCGAAGGTGGCGCATACGGACGCGAAGAGCGCACACAGCACGCTGCCGACGAGCTGGAAGCGGAGCGCTGCCCAGACCAGCAGGGGGAAGACGAGGAAGAGCAGGCTCATCGGGCTGAGCACGGCCAGGGGGACGACAACCAGGCTCGTCAGCCCCAGGAAGGCCGCCTCCTTCCAGCGCCGTCCCCGGAACCGTGCGGCCGGCCCCGCGAGTACGAGCAGGAGCGGAGCGACGAGCAGAACCCCCATCGTGTCGCCCGCCCACCAGGCCAGCCACACGGCCCAGAACTCGCTCCTGTCCAGGGAGCCCGTCACCACCTGCAGTCCGACCCCCGCGGTCGCGCTGATCAGCATGGCGCCGAACCCGCCGAGGAAGACCAGCGAGAGTCCGTCGCGCAGCCGCGCCACGTCACGCCGGAAGCCGACCCGTCTGAGCAGCAGGAAGGCGCAGAGCGGCGCGGCGGTGTTGCTCATCACGGTGACCACTGTGGTGGGCCCTGGGGTGGTGAGGGAGGCGATGACGAGGAAGGAGCCGAGGGCGATCCCGGGCCAGACCCGCGTGCCGAACAGCAGCAGGGCGGCGACGGCGACGCCTGTGGGCGGCCAGATGGGGGTGGCCACCACGTCTTCGACGACGAGGCGGCCCAGGAGGCCGAGCCGTCCGGCCGCGTAGTAGCAAACCGCCACGGCCAGCGAAATCAGCGCCGCCTCGGTAATGGGCCGGAACTGCCGAATATCCAACACGCCAGCCATCAGACACCGGCCGGGCCGCCACGACCGGGCAAGGACCCCTGCGTGTCGGGCGCCGCCGTACGGCACGAGTCCGGACCGGCTGGAGTCCGGACCGGCCCGAGGTCTGACCCGAACCGGGGCGGGCCGACCCGGGGCGAGCCCCCTTCACCCCTCGACCGTCGACCGGCCCGGACCGCCGTCATGGCCGACGACCAGGACGGCCGCGTCGTCCTCGTGCCCCACCGTGGCCGCCAGCTTCATGACGGCGGTGGCGAGCGCGTCGACGTCCATCCCGGCGACGGCGGTGATCCCGGCGAGCCGCGTCACCCGGTCCAGACCCTCGTCGATGTGGAGCGAGGGCCCCTCCACCACCCCGTCGGTCAGGAGGACGAAGACACCGTCGGCCGTGAGCCGGTGGCGCGTGGCCGGGTAGTCGACGTCGCGCAGCACACCGAGCGGAGGCCCGCCCTCGCTGTCGTCGATGCCGGAGCGGCCGTCGGCGGTGGCCCAGATGTGGGGGATGTGACCGGCCCGGGCGCACTCCAGGGTGCCGGCAGCGGGGTCGAGCCGCAGGAAGGTGCAGGTGGCGAAGAGGTCGGCGCCCAGAGAGATCAGCAGGTCGTTGGTACGACCGAGCAGCTCTCCCGGGTCTCTGGTGACGGAGGCCAGGGCGCGCAGTGCCACGCGGACCTGTCCCATGAAGGCGGCGGCCTCGATGTTGTGCCCCTGCACGTCACCGATGGACATGCCGATCTGCCCGCCGGGCAGGGAGAAGGCGTCGTACCAGTCACCGCCGACGTTGAGCCCGTGGTTGGCGGGCTCATAGCGGACGGCCAGCCGGGCGCCCGGGACACTGGGCAGGTCGGAGGGCAGCATGCCGCGCTGCAGGGCCACGGCGAGCTCGACACGGGAACGCTGCGTCTCGGCCAGCTCCCGAGCCATGGCGGTCAGCGTCCCGAGCCGGACCAGAAGGTCCTCGCTGTTGTCGGCCGGCCGTCTGCGGAACATCGATCACTCCGACGTCACGACAATCCTCGCATCACTCTGTACCGTCTCCAGCACGCGGAACCCCAGGGGACCACCTCGGTACGAACCGGTCCTTCCCCACTCTGCCCGGAGGGCACGACGCCCGCATCTCATCGACCCCGCACCCCGGCCCGAGGGCGCCGCCAGGAGATCGGGGATCCTCGACAAACTGCAGTCCCGTCTCAGGACGGCGAAAGGCGACCCGGGCGATCGTCCCGCCCTCCCGGCCGGTCGGTGCGACGAAGGCGGTCTCGCCGGCGAGGAGGCGGGCTGACCAGGCCGCGTGGTCCTCGGCGGCCCAGTACTGCGGACAGCTCCGGTTCGCGGATGAGTGGCGCCGGTGCCCGGGGTGGGGCAGAGCATGCTTCTTCTGCGGACGGGCAGGATGCTCAGGGCCATGACGGTGCCGTCCTCGCGGAACGAGAATTTTCTGCCGGCCGACCGAGATCTCGGCGTCGTGAGAGCTGGACGTGGCGGCGAAGGTGGGCACGTCGTCCAGCACGGTCCGGACCGGCAGCACTCCGTCCCACTGGTAGTGCCCTCCTCCGGATTCCTGGGCGGCCCGCAGGGCCCGTTTGCCCGCCGGCCGCACCCGCAGCACCGTAAACCGTGAGGTCATCGGCCCCTTGCTGCCTTCACGCCAGAGGACCTCGCAGAACCTGGAAGCCGGCACGTCGGCAACGAGATCGGGCAGGGCCCGCTCCTCCGGGGCCAGACGGAAGGGCGTGCTCGCTCCGTATCCCGCGTCCGCCACGACCGGCGGAGATGTGGGCTTCCAGTCGGCGAGCGCGTCGAGCAGGCCGAGCGCCAGGCGCCATTTCTCCCGGTGGCCGGCGTCGGCGGGGCCCCGGCCGCCCGGCAGCGGGCCGCGTCGTCGGTCCACTCCCGGGGCAGATAGAGCTGCCAGTCCAACGGGCACGAGGCGGTGTCGGTCGCCGCATGGACGCTGACCGCGACCTGGCAGTTCGCCCGCTTGCCCAATGCTCCGCAGTACTGACGGGCCACCCCGGCCGACCGGGTGCCGCACTTGGGAAACGACACATCGTCGATCACCCACACCTCAGGCGTGATCGCTTCGCTCGATCGCCCGGCGATCCGCCGCCGCACCGGCAGCGGATCCCACGGCGACTGGTTCACGAACTGCTGCAGGTCCTGCATGTTCCCGTCCGGCAGCTGCTCGGCCATCGGCTGGATCGACTTCCGCCGGCCGTCCGGCATCACACCCCGCAGACAACCCCCGCCTCACCGCCGCTGATCCCGCCGCGGAAGCGAGGCGAACACATCGGCAACGAACTCCGACAACTCACCCCGGAGCCGTTCCGCCTCCTCCAGCCCCATAGCCAGGAGATGCCCACCACCAGGCGAGATCACCCGACGTAACGAAGCGCCACCCATCGGGTCCGACCCGCCCGGCCTGATCCGACGCGAATCGTCGGATGGGCCCCGGGGCGAGATGGCGAATTCTCTCCCGCGGAGCTCGGACTCCGCCGTGTGCTCTCTCCCGACGCCGCGGTGTCGTCGTACGGTTGGTCGGCTCACGATTGTCGCCGCTGTGGCCACGGCCCTGGCCCTGCCGCTGTTCGGCCCGACCGCGACCGCGAGTTCGCAGGGGCCGGGCGCCTCGCGTGCCGTGCGGACCGATCTGATCGAGAACGGCACCTTCGAAACGGAGCCCGGGGCCGGGTTCGTGTCCGCGTCCGGGTTCGTCCGAACGGGTGAACCGGCTTCGCGGCGATGATTCCGCGGCCGTCTCCGGGTCTACCTCTTGACGAGACCGTTCGACGCATCAGGAGCACGCCATGGGCCTCATCCACATCGCCATGTTCTCGACCCTCGACCTCGTCGGGCAGGCGCCCGGCGGTCCCGACGAGGACCCCGAGGGGTTCCCCTTCGGCGGCTGGCAGGCGCCCCTGATCGACGAGGCCACGGGCGCCCAGATCCAGGCGGCGTACGAGGGCACGGACGCCCTCCTGCTCGGCCGGCGCACGTACGACATCTTCGCCTCGTACTGGCCGCAGCAGGACGACCACTTCGGCAGGCTCTTCAACCGCATCCCGAAGTACGTGGCCTCCCGTGGCAAGCCCGACCTGCCCTGGGCCGGCTCCGAGCAGCTCGGCCCGGACCTGCCCGGCGCGGTGCGCGGGATCCGCGAGCGGCATGAGCGGGTGACGGTCGTCGGCAGCCTGAACCTGGTGCAGACCCTCCTGCACGAGAAGCTCTTCGACCGCCTGGACCTCTGGCTGCACCCTGTCGTGCTCGGCGTCGGCAAGAAGGTGTTCGAGGACGGCGCGGTGCCCACCAACGTCACGCTCCTGGAGCCGCCGGAGGCCAGCCCCAAAGGCACCGTGCACCTGCGCTACGGTCGTGCCGAGGGCACGCCCGCCACAGGAGACATGAGCGCACCCGACCGAGGCCTGGGCGACGAGTCCTGATCTGTGCTGGGGGGAGCCCGCGGGCGCCGGCCGCCTCCTGACCGGCGAGGAAAGCCCTTCGAGGAAAGCCCCGTTGACTCCGCACCCCCTTGCCTTCCACCTCGATGTGATCACGTCCGGAACGGTTCTCGGCGCCAGGCCGACGGACGGCCCCGACCAGGTCACAGCCGTCCTCGGGACCGACTTCGCCGAAAACTCCCTCGACGGCCACGGCATGTGGCGCGACTACGGCATGGCCGAGTTCTTCTGGCAGCGGGAGTCGCCCGACCACCCTGGGGTGGGGCACCACCTCACCCTGCAGGTGCATCGGCTGTCGTCCCTATGCTCCTGGCGCAGGAACATCCAGCGCTCCCTGCTCTGCTCACATCGACAGAACTGACAGAGCCCAACGCACTTCTCGAGGCCATCGCACGGAGCCTCCCCAGACCTGGGGCGGTGCACGACGAAGGCGTGACCCGCGACCGGGCCACACTCGTTTTCTGCACCGGCCTCGGCCTGGCCGTGCGGCACCCCGATCCCGCGGTCCTGCTTCGGCCTACCCGCCAAGCAGTCCTGAGCACTCTGGGACAGGCCGAGGACTCGCAGCCATCGGCCTGTCCGCCGACGAGCCAGACGGAAACGAGCACCTTGGCCGCCAGGTGATTCACCCGTCGGGCACTTTGTCGTCGGCGGCCGCAGGTGAACCAGCGACCCCCTTGAACCGGTCGCCTCGCGGCTGAACGGCCGTACCTACCGGCCGCCGGCCCAGGCCCGTCCGCCCGAGCCGGTGTCTTCTCCTGGGGCCTATGAGCCCTGCTTGGCGCGGACGCCTTCGGCGATGCGCTTGCCGAGGTCCGCGTCGATGTTCGTCCAGTAGGCGAAGGCACGCTCCAGAACCGGCTCGCTCACTCCGTCGAGGAGGTGACCGACCACGTTGTCGACGAGGCGGTCGCGGGCCGCGTCGTCCAGGACCTCGCGCACGAGGGTGCCGGGCTGCCCCCAGTCGTCGTCCTCCGGGTGCGAGACGTACGCCGACCGGGTGATCTCACCGTCAGCGGTCCAGCTCGGCGGACTTCCGTAGCGCTCGGTGTCCGCCGCCGGTCCGCCCTTGGAGTTCGGCGCGTACACCGGATCGGACGTCTTCCGGTACGCCATCGCCCCGTCCTTGGAGTACGTGTGGACGTCGACGACGGGCGCGTTCACGGGGAGCTGCTGGTAGTTGGTGCCGAGTCGGGCCCGGTGGGCGTCCGCGTACGAGAAGAGCCTGGCCAGCAGCATCCGGTCGGGGCTCGGTCCGATGCCGGGGACGAAGTTGTTCGGCTGGAACGCGGCCTGCTCGATCTCGGCGTGGTTGTCGGTCGGGTTGCGGTCCAGCGTCATCCGGCCCACGGGGACGAGCGGGTAGTCGCCGTGCGGCCAGACCTTGGTGAGGTCGAACGGGTTGAACCGGTACCCGGCGGCGTCCTCGTACGGCATCACCTGCACGTGCAGCGTCCAGGACGGGAAGTCGCCGTCCCGGATGTGCTCGAACAGGTCCCGCATGTGGAAGTCCGTGTCGGCCCCCGCCATGCGATCGGCCTCGTCCTGGGTGAAGAACTCGACGCCTTGGTCGGTCTTGAAGTGGTACTTCACCCAGAAGCGCTCACCGGACGCGTTGATCCACATGTACGTGTGCGAGGTGTAGCCGTTCATGTGACGCCAGGTCCGGGGGACGCCCCGGTCGCCCATCAGCCAGGTCACCTGGTGCGCGGACTCGGGCGACAGGGTCCAGAAGTCCCATTGCATGTCGTGATCACGCAGATTGCTGTCGGCCCGGCGCTTCTGGGACCGGATGAAGTGCTGGAACTTCATCGGATCCTTGACGAAGAACACCGGAGTGTTGTTGCCGACCATGTCGTAGTTGCCCTCGGACGTGTAGAACTTCACCGCGAAGCCACGCGGGTCCCGCCAGGTGTCCGGGCTGCCGCGCTCACCGGCGACCGTGGAGAAGCGGGCGACCAGATCGGTACGGGCCCCGGGCTGGAACAGCGCGGCCTTGGTGTACCGGCTGACGTCGTGGGTGACCTCGAAGTGGCCGAACGCGCCGCTGCCCTTGGCGTGCGGCTGGCGTTCCGGGATCCGCTCCCGGTTGAACTGCGCCATCTGCTCGATCAGGTAGGCGTCCTGGAGGAGGATCGGCCCACCCGGTCCCACGGTGAGCGAATGCTCGTCGCTCTCCACCGGGGCGCCGGAGTCGGTCGTCGTCGCGGGTCGGACCTCGGTCATCGCTCTGCCTTTCGTCGTCGCGTACGCACGCCTACCCTCTGCCTCCTCGGCGAAAGCCGCTACTTGAGGGACGGCACCCCGTTTCGTCCTGTCTGTCGAAGCCGAGGGACACGCTGCCGCTCGGGGAAGAGGGACGCGTCGGCGACTGGCGTGAGTCCTGAAGGCGGCCGGCCGGGTTCATACCCTCCCGCACGGGTGCGGATGAAGGAATCTCATGGACATCCAGGCCGGCCCTGGCGACCTGCCCGTCGGCACGAGCACGCCGGTCGTCACCGGCGCTGCAGGGTACGTCGCAGGCTGGATCGTGAAAGACCTCCTCGACGCCGGGGTCACCGTCCATGCGGCTGCCCGCGACCCGGACAACACCGCCGAGGTGCGGCATCTTCTCGAGGCTGCCGACACCTCGCCCGGCACCCTGCGTCCCTTCGTATCGGACCTGATGCATGAAGGGCTCCTACCAGGAAGCCGTGCAAGGGCGTCGGATCGTCATCCACACCGCTTCCCCCTTCATTCGCGCCGTACGAGATTCCCAGCGCGACCTCGTCGACCCGGCGGTGCACGGCGTTCGAGACGGTATGCGGTCGCCGGGTTTCAGGAAGGAGGGCCCGCGCTGGTCCCCGAAGAGCCAGTGCGTGTCCGTCACCCCTCGTCTGTCCCCATGCCTCGTCCGTCCTCGTGCATCATCGGGCCCGGCCCGTGCGGTCGCGTGGGTGTCGTGCGGTCATCTGCGAGTCCGCCCCGGGCGTCCCGTTCGACGAGGTCTTCGTCAAGGAAGCCCCTCCGTCGCCGCCCAAGAGCACCTGAGCGAGCACTTCCCGGGCGGCGCGGGCAACCCCGCCGTCGTCATCGCCGACGCCGATGGCGATGCCGCGGAGAAGGTGCGGACGGCCGCGGCGGCCGTCGAGGGCGTCGACTCCGCGACGCTCTTCGCCGCCCCCGGATCCGGTCGGCCGCTCGTCGCCGACGGCCGCGTCCGGATCGACGTCACCCTCGCGGACGCCGCGGACAGCGACGCCGTCGTCGTTCTGCGCGCCACCCTCCACGCGGTCCCCGGCGCCGACGCCCTCGTCGGTGGGTCCACCGCCCAGAAGTACGACCCCCAGGTGACGGCCGAGCGGGACAGGAACCTCGTCGTCCCCGTCGTGCTCGCGATCATCCTGGTCATCCTCGCCGGCCTGCTTCAGGGGGCTTCGCGGCACCACCTGACCTGCGGTGTTCCTCGCTTGCATCGATACAAGGAACTTTCCGATGCGAAAACGATGCGAGTTGTGGGCGGGGAGGTGCCGGGCGGAATGTGAAGCGCACGGGGTCATCGAGGTCCCGGAGTCGCCGCTCGGGAAGCGCATGCGGCACCCCCGGTGCACCCCCGAGCCACCGCCTGGAGGAGGAAGCGCCATGACCGCACACCGGCCGACCGGAGCCCCTGCCGCCGCCCCGTCCACGGCAGCCGTCACCGTGGATACCGCCACCGCCCGTACCGAGCCGACCGCGGCCACGGCCGTCGCTGACGCCACCGACGACCGTATCGCCCAGGGCCTGGTCGGCGGCGACGAGCAGTGTCTGGCCGTCGCCTACCAGCGCTGGGGCCGCCTGGTTCACACGCTCGCGGCCCGCGCCCTGGGCGACCACCGCGAGGCGGAGGACGTCACCCAGCAGGTGTTCGTCGCCGCCTGGCGGGGCCGCGCGAACTTCCGTCCCGACCGGGGAACCCTGCCGGCCTGGCTCACCGGCATCACCCGCCGGAAGATCGCCGACGCCCTGACCGCCCGCACGCGGCGGACCGAACTCGCGGCCAGCCTCGGCGCCTCCCTGGAGCACGAGAGCCGGGCGCACGAGGAACCCGAGCGGGTCCTCGACCGGTTGGTCGTCACCCGGGAGCTGTCCCGGCTGCCCCACGTCCAGCGCGACGTCCTGGAGCTCGCCTTCTTCGGGGACCTGACACAGACGCAGATCGCCGACCGCACCGGCCTGCCGCTCGGCACGGTCAAGAGCCACGCCCGCCGCGGCCTCCAGCGCATGCGGCGCAGCCTCGAACTGGCCGGCGCCGGCGTAGGCCGCTGACCGACCCGCCATGGCCGGCCCACCGGAGCATCCGCCTGATCGCCCGGTCGATCCGGTCGTCGATCACCGTCGATCCGGTCCCGGATCCGTTCGCGATCCGACCCGTCCGGCCGGCCGACGGCTCCGAACAACCACACGGCCCGACGGCCCGACGGCCGGACAACCGGGCACAGCACACGACACGCCGCCCCCGCACGAGGGCGCCGCACAAAGGGGATGGGAAACGATGAACGGACGCAGCGTCGCCGTGGTGGGAGCGGGGGTGGCAGGCCTCACCGCCGCCCACTACCTGTCCCGCACGCACGACGTGGTGCTGTACGAGTCGGACGACCGGCTCGGCGGCCACGCGCACACCCACGAACTGCCCGCCGCCGAGGGTGGGACGCTCCACGTCGACACCGGCTTCATCGTCCACAACGAGCACACCTACCCCCAGCTCCTGCGCCTCTTCCGTGAGTTGGGCGTCGCCACCCAGGACGCCGAGATGAGCATGTCCGTGCGCTGCGACGGCTGCGGCCTGGAGTACGCGGGCGCGCGAGGTCTCCGCGGCCTGCTCGGCGGCGGCAACGTCCGCCGGCGCAGGCACCTGCTGACGCTCGCCCACGTCCCCAGGTTCCACCGTGCCGCCCGCGGCCTGCTCGCCGCCGACGACATGACCCTCACCTTCGGCGACTTCCTCAAAGCCCGCCGCTTCTCCGCCCACTTCGTCAGCCACTTCGCGATCCCCCTCGTCTCCTCCGTCTGGTCCTGCGCCCCCGACACGGCCCTGCGGTACCCCGCCGTGTACCTCTTCCGCTTCCTCCACCACCACGGGCTCCTGTCGGTGACCGGATCCCCCCAGTGGAAGACCGTCACCGGCGGATCCGCGGCCTACGTCGAACGCCTCGCCAAGTCGATCCCCTCCGTGCGGACCGCCACCCCGGTGCGCGCCGTGGTCCGGGGTGACGACCGTGCCACGGTCCTCACCGAGGACGGCGAGTCGGTCGAACACGCCGCCGTCGTGCTCGCGGTCCACCCCGACCAGGCTCTGAGGCTGCTCGCCGACCCCACCGAACAGGAACGGCGGGTCCTCGGCGCGTTCACCTACTCCCACAACCCGACCGTCCTGCACCGCGACACGAGCCTGCTGCCGCGGTCGCCCCACGCCCGTGCCTCCTGGAACTACCTCTTGCCGTCCTGCACCGCCCGCCCGGGCTCCGTCCGGGTCAGCTACGACATGAACCGGCTCCAGCGGCTCCGCACCGGCGAGCCGCACGTCGTCACCCTCAACCCCGGCGACCGCGTCGACCCCTCGACCGTGCTGGCCCGCATGACGTACGAACACCCCGTCTACACCCCGGAGTCGGTGGCCGCCCAGCGGCTCCTGCCGACCCTGCGCACGTCCGTCACCGTCTACGCCGGCGCCTACCACGGCTGGGGCTTCCACGAGGACGGCTGCCGCTCGGGTGTCGAGGCCGCCCGCCACCTGGGAGCCAGGACGTGAAGACCGCTGCCCCGAGACCGCCCCTCGTGCCGTCCCTGTACGAGGCGGAGATCACGCACACCCGCGTCACCCCGCTCCGGCACAGGCTCCAGCACCGCACGTACATGTGGCTGGTCGACCTCGACGACCTGCCGGTCCTGCCGCGTCCGCTCCGGCCGCTCGCCCGCTTCGACCCGGCCGACCACTTCGACGGTGACGCCCCCACCCTCCGGGCCGGGCTCGACGCCCGCCTGGCCGCGCACGGCGTGCACGACGCGGACGGCCGGGTCCTGATGCTCGCCCACGCGCGCGTGCTGGGACACGTCTTCAACCCGCTCACCCTCTACTGGTGCCACGACCGGGCCGGCCGGCCCGTCTGCGTCGTCGCCGAGGTGCACAACACGTACGGCGGACGGCACACGTACCTGCTGCGTACCGACGCGGAAGGCCGCGCCGAAACGGCCAAGGACTTCTACGTCTCGCCGTTCCTCGACGTCGCCGGCACCTACCGGATGCGGCTGCCGCTCCCCGGCGACCGCCTCGACCTGACCGTCCAGCTCCGC
>NZ_MWIG01000288.1:0-24118 GCF_002156145.1 Streptomyces sp. NRRL B-24572
GTTGGATCTTCAGCTCTGCCACGCCCGGCGCGGCAGAGCTGAAGATCCAACCGATCGGACGAGACTCGGAACGAGAGACGACGGTCCACCCGACCTTGGCCCGCATCGTCTTCGACTGCGCCCGAGGCGCCACCCCAAGGACCCGTCCGAAAAGGAAGCGTCTTAAAAGAGCTACAGGAGGGGCGTCCGGCAAAGCCAGGGCCAAGGCAAGGCCCGTCTCCAGTGATTGCGGCGTGGCGCTGAGAACTCCTGCCGATGTTCCCCGATGATGCACCGGAATTCGGCGCTCACCCCCGCTGGCGCCTTTGACCGTGTCCTATGTGGTGAGGCGGACGAGTCACTTGTAGCAGCAGATACTGAACTTGATCGGGTGATGTCGGGACGGTTCGCCTGACAGCGGCCTGCTCGCTCCGGTAGCTCCTGAGGAATGAGATACGCGCAGGGCGGTGGGCTGACCGACGCCGAGAGAGCCGCACGGGAGCGAATCCGGTTGCAGGCTGTCGTCCGCTTCAAGGACGGGGAGACGAACCGAGAGGTCGCCGCCGCTCTGTCGCCTCAAGAAGATCCAGTACCGCCCTGACCTCGTCGACGGCTGCATCGCTGCCACCGGCCTGAGCCTGGACGGCTGACCGGCGTCGGGAAATCGTCCGGATCACGCCTCCCAGTCCGCATGGTCTCCCATCGCCACATCATCGCAGAAGGTCTCCCAGAACCCGTTGTCCGCGAGAGCGGTCTCGTCGATGCCGGAGACGAGAACGCGCAGCTCTTCCGCCACCTCCTCACACCTCTCCTGGTCGCCCTCCGCATAGAACGGGAAGCGTGCGATCACGGCCGCGACGCACCGGTTGAAGGAGTCGAGGTCGCGGTTCACGTGATGGGTCGTCGCTGACTCGACCTCGGGGATCTGCACCACATGCCCACTGGCCACATCGACGGCGATGCGTCCGAACAGGCCACTCGTCGCGATGGCGACCAGCCCCCGTTCGCCGATCCTCCCGAAGTACACCGGCTGGCTCAGCGGCCGGTACTCGTACCCGATCAACCCGCCCGGGATGCCGGTCTCCCTGAGACCGACAGCGATCTGGGTGGGCACCTCGGCTGGCGCCTCGATGGTGATCAGGACGAACTCGGGCTTCGGCAACTGCGGCAGGGGCCGGCTCACGGGAGGATCCTCTCCCGATGGGACTGTCCGGCAACACCCGTAGGCCCACGAGGCGGGCGACTCCCACTGGACAGGCGGCCCCGACATCACGCATTCAAGTTCTGTAGCTCGTCGATCAGCCGGTCATCCACCGCCCTCGACGGCTTCGACTCCGACTGTTCGACGGCCTCGGTCACGTTCTCACTGGTCATCGGTGCATCTTCCTTGATCGGGAGTAACACCCAATGATTTACAGTCCCTCCGTACGCCGACAACGATCAGCAAGCGGGGCGCAGCCTCGTCGCCGCGGCCTCCAGCAGCAGTTCCAACGCGAACGGGTACCCGCTCTGCCGCATGTCCGCCTCCAGCAGGCGGGACGTCGCCGCGATGTTCGGATGGGTGGCGGCACTCAGCCGGCTGTATCGGGCTTGCCACACCCCGAGGTCCGCCGACCGCGCCGGCGCCGGCAGGGCGAGCTCGGCGGCGTCCAGGGCCGCGAAGCCCAGTGCCTGGTCCACGAAGGCGTGGTAGATGCGGACCGCCTCCGGGTCCGGAAAGCCCGCCGAACGCAGGATGCCGAGGATCTTCTCGACGGCGCGCGCCTCGTGGTCCCGCCCGGTGGTCCGGTGGGCCGCCAGCATGGCGGCCTGGGGGTGGGCCTGGTACGCGGCGTGGACGCGCAGGCCGATGTCGCGCAGGTCGGCCCGCCAGTCGCCGGTCGGCTGCCAGTCCGCCTGGGCACGGCCGATGAGCTCGTCCGCGATGGCCAGCAGCAGGTCGTCGGTGTTGTGGAAGTACCGGTACAGCGCGCTCGGATCGCAACCCAGCGCGGCGCCGAGCCGCCGGACGGTGAGCGCCTCCGCCCCGTGCTGGCCGATCAGACTCAGAGCGGTCTCCACAATGATCCGCTCGGACAGCACGGTGCCCTGTTTGGTCGGCCTTCTGCGCCGCCGTCGCGGCTCCGGAACCACTCGTTCAGCCATGGAGGGACCTTATGACAACGCTATTGACCTGTAAACGGATCGCACGCTTCACTGCGTGCCAACCGGCTGCCCCCTCCCCTCGGCGGCCGCGTCCTCCCACGAGCAAGGCGGTGATCCGTTGGCAGCAACGACCAAGGACTCGGGCAGAAGATCCCAAGCCCCCGTCCCGGCCACTCCGTCCACGATGCAGAAGTCGCTCGGCGTCTGGGGCGGTGTGGCGATCGCCGCCTCGAGTACCGCGGCCACCACCAGTATCGGCATCGGGCTCGGCCTGATGGCCGGCATGGTCGGCCTGCATCTGCCCGCCATCATGCTGCTGGCCTTCCTGCCCATCCTCGGCATCGCGGGCGGCTACGGGCGGCTCAGCCGCGTCGAGCCGAACGCCGGCAGCAGCTACACCTGGGTCGGCCGCACCCTCAGTCCCTGGCTGGGCTTCCTCACGGGCTGGGTCAACACCGTCGGCACCATCGTCTTCATGGCCTACACCACCACGGTGACCGGCTCGGCGATCATCCAGCTCCTCGGCCAGGCTTCCGTCCACAGCGTCGCCGGCCTCCACCTCGACCCGGACTCCACCCTGCAGGCCACCCTGATCGGCCTGGTCGTGCTGATCGCCGCCGCGCTCGTCGCCGTACGCGGGGTGGAGCTCGCGGCAGGACTGCAGAAGTGGCTGCTGATCTTCGAGTACGTCGTGCTGCTCGGGTTCTGCGGGTACGGTCTGTTCGCCGGCGACCAGCCCTTCTCCCTCGAGTGGTTCAACCCGTTCGCCATACCCTCCTTCGAGGGCCTCGCCCAGGGCATGGTCCTGGCGGTCTTCTGCTACTGGGGCTTCGAGTCGGTGTTCAGCGTCAGCGAGGAGGTCCGTGACCCACGTGTCGCCTCCCGCAGCGGTTTCATCGCCCTGACCGTGATGCTGCTGCTCTTCCTGCTCGGGGGCACCGCCTTCCAGCGGGTGATGCCTCTGGGCGAACTGGCCGGCAACGGCGCCCATGGGCTCACGTACTTCGGTGAGAAGCTCGCCGACCAGCCGCTGGCCGCCCTGCCGCTGATCGCCCTGACGTTCTCCGCGGCCGCGTCGCTGCAGGCCGCGGTCATCCCCACCGCCCGGGGGATGTACGCGATGGGCCGGGACGGCACCCTCGGCTCCGTCTGGACGCGCTTCCACCCCCGTTATCCGACCCCCTACGCCGCCACGCTGCTGATCACCGCATTCGCCGTCGTCCTCGCCCTGCTGTCGCTGGTCATCCCGACCGTCAACGATGTGATCTTCGCTGCCGTCAACTCGATCGGCATCCTGGTCGCGTTCTACTACGCCCTGACGGCCATCGCCGCCGCCGTACGTTTCCGCCGTCTCGTGCGCACCTCGCCGGTGGAGGCCCTGCGGGCGGTCGTCGGCCCGCTGCTGGGAGCAGCCACCCTGCTTGCCGTGGGCGGCTACCTGGCCTGGGTGTTCTACGACTCCGCCGACCACTTCGAGGTCTCCGCGGACAACGGCTGGTTCGCCCTGCTCATCCCGGCCCTGATGCTCGCCTCCGGTCTGATGGTGGCGGCCTGGGCCCGCTGGGTCCGCAAGGCCCCGTACTTCACCCCCGGATTCGGCACCGGTCCGCACTCCGACTGACTCCCGTGGCCCGCGGCAGCCCCATCGTCCGCGGGCCAAGGCCGGTCCCCGCACCCAGCGGGCCGCTCCCGGCCCATCGATTCACCGATTCACCGATTCACCGACCCACCGGAGCACCTTCCCATGCGCAAGGTCGACCTGCTCTTCACCCACGGCCCCGTCCACACCGGCGACCCCGCCCGCACCCGGGCGACCAGCCTCGCCGTCACCGGGGGCCGGATCACCGCAGTCGGCCACGACGAAGTACGGGAGCTGATCGGCCCCGAGACCGAAGTCGTCGACCTTCGCGGCAAGTTGCTCATCCCCGGATTCCAGGACGCGCACATCCACGCCGTCTACGGCGGTGTGGAGCTCGCCGAGTGCGACCTCACCGGGACCGTGGGGGTCGACGACTACCTGACCCGTGTCCGCGACTTCGCCGACGCCCACCCCGACCGGACCTGGATCACCGGCAGCGGCTGGTCCATGGAGAGTTTCGAAGGAGGGCTGCCCACCCGGCAGCTGCTGGACTCGGTGGTCCCCGACCGCCCCGTGTATCTGGTCAACCGCGACCATCACGGGGCCTGGGCCAACACTCGTGCACTCGAACTGGCCGGGCTCACCAAGGAGTCCGCGGACCCTGCCGACGGCCGGATCGAGCGGGAGGCGGACGGCACGCCGAGCGGCGTGCTCCAGGAAGGGGCGACCAAGCTGGTCGCCCGCCTGCTTCCCCCGAGCACCGCCGCCGACCGCCTGGCCGGCCTGCTGCGGGCGCAGAGCCTGCTGCACTCGCTGGGCATCACCGGCTGGCAGGACGCCCTGCTCGGCGTGTTCAACGGCCAGCCCGACCCCGCCGACGCGTATCTGACGGCGGCCCGCGAGGGCACGCTGACGGCCAGGGTCACCGGCGCGCTGTGGTGGGAACGCGACCGCGGCGCCGAGCAGATCCCCGAGCTGGTCGCCCGCCGCGAGGAACTGACCCACGGCAGGTTCAGGGCCGACCGGATCAAGATCATGCAGGACGGCATCGCGGAGAACTTCACCGCCGCGATGACCAGCCCCTACCTGGACTCCTGCGGCTGCGTGACCGCCAACACCGGTCTGAGCTTCGTCGACCCGGTGGCGCTGCGCTCCCACGTCACGGAACTGGACGCCCTCGGCTTCCACGTGCACTTCCACGCCCTGGGCGACCGTGCCGTGCGCGAGGCGCTGGACGCCGTGGAGGCCGCCCGCGCCGCCAACGGCCGCCGGGCCACCCGGCACCACCTCGCCCACCTCCAGGTCGTCCACCCCGACGATCTGGCACGGTTCGCCGAGGTCGGCGCGATCGCCAACATCCAGCCGCTGTGGGCCGCGCACGAACCGCAGATGGACGAGCTGACCATCCCCTTCCTGGGGCCGGAGCGCGCCGCCTGGCAGTATCCGTTCGGCTCCCTGCTGCGGGCCGGCGCCACCCTCGCGGCGGGCAGCGACTGGCCGGTCAGCAGCCCCGATCCGATCGCCGGAATCCACGTAGCCGTCAACCGCATGGAGCCCGAGGCCACCGACGACCGGGTCTTCCTCCCCGAGCAGCGCCTGGACCTCGCCACCGCCCTCGCCGCTTACACGGCCGGCGCGGCCCACGCCAACGGCGTGGACGAGGCCGGCAGCCTGCAGGCCGGACTCCTCGCCGACCTGGTCGTGCTGGACCGCGACGTCTTCACCGCCCCGCCGGAGGAGATCGCCGAGGCCAAGGTCGTACGGACGTACGTCGGAGGAGAGCTCGTCCACGCCGCGGAGTGAGCACACGAGCCCGGGGCGCCGCCGCGCCGGCAGTCGGCTGCCGGCGACAGCACCCCGGCCGTCACGCGGGGCCGCCGATCCGGTCCCGCGTGCTCGTCCGCACCCACCATCGAGGTCGCCGCGGCGCAGAGTCCTGAGGCGACCTCCGTAGCCGCGCACGCGCCTGCCGCTCCCGTCCGTGCCGCGACCGGCCCGAGCCGGGCGGCACCTCCGCGGGCCGCGCCCCCTCCCGATCTCCCGCACACCACGAACAAAGGATCCCGCATGACCGATCTCACCGACCTCGCCTATCTGTCGGCCACCGAAGCGCTGCGCCGGTTCCGCGACCGCTCGCTGTCGCCCGTCGAGCTGATGACCGCGGTCATCGCGCGCGCCGAGGCCGTCGAGCCCAAGGTCAACGCCCTCGCCGAGCGCACCTTCGACGAGGCCCTCGCCGCCGCACGCGAGGCCGAGGCCCGTTACGCGGGCAAGGGCGAGCCGCCCCGCCCGCTGGAGGGGCTCGCCGTCGCGGCGAAGGAGGAGCAGCCCATCGCCGGCCGGAGGGCCACGGACGGCTCCCTGGCCTTCGAGCACGAGGTCGCCGACGAGACCCACCCGGTCGTCGAGCGCGTCCTCGCGGCCGGCGGCATCGTGCACGCGCGGACGACGACGCCCGAGTTCAGCTGTGCGGCGGTCACCCAGTCGCGGCTGTGGGGCGTCACCCGCAACCCGTGGAACCTCGGCTTCTCGCCGGGCGGCTCCTCGGGCGGTGCCGGCGCCGCCCTCGCCGCGGGCGAGACCACCCTCGCGACCGGCTCCGACATCGGCGGTTCCATCCGCATCCCCGCCTCGTCCACGGGCACGGTCGGCTTCAAGCCGCCGTACGGGCGGGTTCCCGCGATGGCGCCGTTCAACCTCGACACGTACTGCCACGACGGCCCGATGGCCCGCACCGTCGCCGACTGTGCCCTGCTGGAGAACGTCATCGCCGGGCCGCACCCGCTCGACGGCGTCTCCGTCAAGCCCAAGCTGCTCCTGCCCGACCGCTTCGAGGGCGCCGAGGGCCTTCGCGTCGCCCTGTCGGTCACCCTCGGGGACTGGCAGGTCGACCCCGAGGTCGAGGCCAACACGCGCGCGGTCGCCGAGGCCCTGCGCGCGGCCGGAGCGATCGTCGAGGAGGTCGAGGTCGGGATCACGCGTGCGGACGTCATGAAGGCCGCGATGATCCACTTCGGCACCATCTTCGGCCCGTACATCGCGTCGGTCGCAGCCGAGCACGGCGACAAGCTCACGCCGTACGCTCTGGCCTTCGCCGAGCAGGTCGGCCGCGCCGCCCGCGAGCCCGGCAGCTTCCTGGAGGGCCTGACCGTCGAGGGCGCGATACAGGCGGAGATCGGCGCGCTCCTCGAACGGTACGACGTGCTGCTCTGCCCCACCCTCGCCATCCCGGCCTACATGGCCGACGACGACTACACGTCGACGAAGGTCGTCATCAACGGCGTCGAGCTGGACAACTATCTGGAGGCCTCGCTCACCACGGTGTTCAACATCGCCAGCCGCTGCCCGGTGCTGAGCGTGCCGTCCGGATTCGCCTCCACCGGAGTCCCCACCGGTGTGCAGATCGTGGGCCGTACGTACGACGACACCACGGTCTTCCGCGCCGCTTCGGCGATCGAGGCCGTCCGCCCGTGGAACGGCGTTCCGTCCCTGTGAGACTCAGAGGTTGCCGTGGTTGACCTGCCGGATGGGCAGGCCTGTACGGCGCCAGACGGCCACGACACGGTCGCGGCCGCCCGGGGACACCCGCCCGCGAAGCGGTGGCGGACGTGCCGGTCGAGGAGTTCGGCCTCCACGACGCCGTCCCGGCGGTGGTCCCCGACGGCGCGCACCACAGCCCGTCGTAGGGGACCTCGTGCCGGCGCAGCCATGCCCGGCGTCCGAGATGGTCCAGGCGTCCGTAGCGCACGCTGCCTCCGAACCCGCTCGTCGCAACCGCGCTCGCCGGCCCTGAGGCCACCCTTCGCACCGAGCTGATGGCGGACGCCTTCAGCTCGTACTACCTCACGCACTCCCGTGGCGAAGCCCTCAACACCCAGCGCGTACCGGCCTCCACCCAGTCCTTCTACCAGGGCGGCGACTGCAGCTTCCGCAGTCGTGGGCACCACGGCACGCCCAACCAGCGTCTCGCGGCCTCCGCGTCGGCTTCGAACGTCGCCGACGAGGCCCCGACCCGGGTCACATCCCGCCCTCGCTGACGTTCGCCCGACTCTTCGACGCGAAACTCCCCGACCTCGTGAAGCCGGACGCGACGGACTGAGGACATCACGCCCGGTGTGCGCGAGGCGGTCGGTACGCGGTTGCGGACCGCGCACCGACCGCCTGGAGGCCGAACGCCGTGCCGTCGCCGGTCGCCGTGGTCATACTGGATGAGGGACGACTCGGATCACCTTTTGTCCACCGAACCGAGGACCGACCGCCGGGAGCATTCATGGCGTCTGAGTCTGACCCCGTCGCCGGATGGGCCGGCGAGTCCTCCCCTGCCGCGCCGGTGCTGATCGACGTCAGCGCGACGGGGAAGGTCGTGCGCTGCTCCGAGGACGCCGCGGAGCTGCTGGGCTACCCGGCCGACGAACTGGACGGCATCGACGTATCGCGGCTGTTCGCGGATCCGGCCGACCTGTCTGCCGTGATGGCCGGGGCGGAAGGCCCGATCGGGGGGTTCCGGGCGATCCTGCGCCGCCGTGACGGGAGCTCCACGAAGGTGGCGCTCGCGGCGCTGCCGACGCAGGAGGGTACGACCCTGGCGCTGGCATTCTCCGCGGAGCGGGTCCGGGCCCCGTCCACGGGCGACGAAGGCGCGGACCGGGCCCGTCTGGCCATGATGTACGAGGCGTCGTCCCGGATCGGCAGCTCCCTCGACATCGTCAGGACGGCTGAGGACCTGATCGACCTACTCATCCCGGCCCTCGGGGACCAGGGGAGTGTGAGCCTCACCGACTCCGTCCTCGCCGGGGACGAGCCGATCTCGTTCTACGAGGCGAACGAGGAACTGCGTCTGGTCGCCGCCAAACACGTCCACGGCCCGCGGCCTGCCCAGATGACGCAGGTCGGTGAGCTGTGGCCGCCCCTCCCGGAGCGATCGGCGTTCGCCGCCGTGTCGGAGGGTGTCACCATCACCGCCACCACGCGCGAACAAGCATTCGACCTGCTCGGTGACGATCCCCGTCTGATCGCCGCGGGCGTGGCTCCGGACGCGCGGCAGATTCTCGGCGCACCGCTCTTCGCGCGCGGGGTCGCCGTCGGATACGTGGCGGTGACCCGTACCCGTGACACCCGGCCGTTCACCGAGAGCGACAAGAAGCTGATGCTGGAACTCGCCACCAGAGCCGGACTTGCGGTCGACAACGCCCGGCGGTTCACCCGCGAGCACCGCACGGCCACCACCCTCCAGCACAGCCTTCTTCCGCCGGCGAGCACGGACACGGCCGCGGCCGAGACGGACGGGGCCTACCTCGCGGCCGAAGGGCCCGCCAGCGTCGGCGGCGACTGGTTCGACGTCGTCCCTCTTTCCTCCCTGCGCGTCGCCCTCGTCGTGGGCGACGTGATCGGACACGGTCTGCAGGCCACCGCCACCATGGCGCGGCTCCGCGCGGCCGTGCACACCCTGTCCGACCTCGACCTGCCGCCCGACGAGGTCCTGCTCTGCCTCGACGACCTGGTCCACCGGGCCGCCTCCGAGGCCGCCCACCCCGACGTGGTCGGCGCGTCCTGCCTGTACGTCGTCCACGACCCGGTGGCGCAGACCTGTCTGCTGGCCAGCGCCGGACACCCACCACCCGCCGTCGTCCACCCCGACGGCAGCACCCGCTACCTGGACGTCGACCCCGGCCCCCTCCTCGGTGTCGGCGGCCTGCCCTTCGAGGTCACCGAGGTCCGGCTGCCCACCGGCAGCACCCTCGCCCTCTACACCGACGGTCTCACCGGCCGGGACCGCGAGCCGCAGGACCTCCTGGGCCGCCTCGCCGCCGCCTGTCGTCCCGGACAGAAGCTGCCGGAGATCAGCCGCGAGCTGGTGGACACGGCGCCACTGACATCCCCGCCCGCCGACGACGTCACCGTCCTCCTCGCCCGCCTTCGCGCCGTCCCGGCCTCGGACACCGCCTCATGGACGTTCCCGGCCGATGTGAAGGCCGTCGCCCAGGCACGACGTGCCGCGACGCATCAGCTCTCCCTCTGGGGACTGGACGACCTCGCCTTGAGCACCGAGCTGATCGTCAGCGAACTCGTCACCAACGCCATCCGCCACGCGCACAGCCCGGCGCAGCTGCGCCTGACCCGTGACCACGTGCTGGTGTGCGAGGTCACGGACACCAGCAACACGCACCCGAGACTGCGTCGCGCCCGCTCGACCGACGAGGGCGGCCGGGGCATCTTCCTCGTCGCCCAGCTGAGCAGCCGCTGGGGAAGCCGCTACGGCACGTCCGGCAAGACCATCTGGGCCGAGCAGCCGATCGACCGCACCTGACCCGCCGACGCCACGACTCGCCGACCCGGGCTGCGACTCCCGCTACGCCAAGATCCGGACCATACGCGGTCCAGCGCCACCGAATCGACGCACAGGACCATCGTTCCTGCCGGTCAGAAGCGTGTGCCCGTTGGACCACCCGCAGACGAAGAACATCTTGCAGAGTTACGGTCCCAAGAAGCTCGGGTTCTTCTGAGCCACCTCGACGAGCCCGCTCCGTGAGGTGCTGGGCGGCTGCTTGGTCGTAGGGCACGCCCGCGAGATCCAAGACCGGCCCGCCGCCGACGGCGGGCCGGGCGGTCGTGTGGGGGCGGTCGGCTCGGGCCGCCCGTCGGTGCCGGACGGGGCGGGGCCCTTGCAGGTCGCGGCTCCCGCGCGGCGTCAGGCGTAGAGCTCGGCAGCCGAACGCGAAGAGTGCGGGCGGGCCGTGGGAGTGGTGTACGCGAAGTTCAGCACCGTGCGCCGCACTCCCCGCCGAGCGAGTGGGGTGACCCGGTGTGCGGTGGTGTCGCTGCGCAGGAGGTAGGCGTCGCCGGCGCGATGGTGGGCGGTGCGGGCTCCTGCGGCGGTTGCCAGGTCGCGCAGGGAGCCGGCGTGGGGCAGGAAGTGGACCAGGCCGCCGTCGGCGGGGTCGTCGGGGGCTTCGAGGAAGAGGACCAGGGCGTAGGGGTGGTCGTCGGTGTGGGCGCCGTGGGTGTCGCCCGCGCGATGGAGGATGTTGAGCACGTGGCGCTCGACCGGGTCGCCGACCTCGATGACCGGCTCACCCGCCGCCCGGCCCACCAGACCGAGCAGCGCCGGATCTCGGTACAACGCCGGAATGGCCTCGGATGCCGCGGCGATGACCTGTCCGCCCAGGGTGGTCATGTGACGCGGCGAATGGTCCATGCAAGCCATCGTGAAGTCCCGACGCCGGGCGAGCGCCTCCAGCCCGGCTGCCTCCCGCCTCAGCAAGGCCAGACCATCAGCGGTGATCAGGCCGGGCAGGGGCAGGTATCCGTCCGTCGCGAGCCTCTCGGCGCTCGCGGATTCCAGGGAGATGGCATCGGACTCGAAGAGTCGGGGCACAGGGGCTCCAGAGGCGTCGGCGTGCTGGTCCACAGATGGTGGTCCCCGCCACACCGTGGTCTCACGCCCCAGCTGGGCCGAACGGCCGCGTGCCGTCCCACATGGGCGCCTTCGCATCACGGTCTGGAAGTCGTCGGCCTTGTCGGCCTCCCATGGACCGTTATCGACCGCAACGACGAATTCCCCCTGGAACCCCCGCAAAGGATCAGCCCTTCGGCAACAGTCCGCCAAGCGCACCGCCGACGCCCAGGCCATCGGAGGTGATGCCCTGCACCTCGTGCTGGGATGGCGCCAGCTGGGCGACCTGCTGCAGGGCCACGTGGCCGGCGTTGGCGTTCCAGTTTCCGAGGGCGTTGACGCCGTTGCCCGGGATACCTTCCGGGCCGAAGGCCACCGGGATGCCCGTACCCGGGGTGAGCTGGTCGATGATGTCGTCGCCGGCCGCCTGCGCGGGGGCGGCGAAGCTGAGCGCGGCAAGGGTGAGCGCGCCGAGCGCGCTGATCTTGTTCATACTCCGGCAACGACCGACATCGCCGGACGATACGGCCGCACCGATGTCAGGGGCCCGGCCGTGCTCCATATGAGTGGGCGGTCGCCCGCCACATCCGGCATCGTCACGCCGGTGGTGTGGTCACCACCCGCGATCTCGGCACGCGCACAGCTTCTGCCCGGACGAGAGCGGCTCGGACAGCTGACCTTGGAGGACGACCGTTCTCGGCCGGCCACGTCGCACCGCCGAGCCGCCGACCGCGAAACCTCCGGAGCATCGGGCGCTGACGGTCAGCGCGTCACCGGCGGATCTCATCGGGTCAACAGGACCGCGGCCAGGAGGACCAGGCCCTGGGCATCACCCCAGGGCCTGGGGTACGCGTCCGGCCGGGGGCGGTAGGAGGCGAGCAGGGTGCTGTTGTAGGCGGCCCACAACAGGGTGGGGAGGGGCAGGACGAGTTGTCCGACTGCCGCTCCGCAGACGGCCATTCCGTAGGCGACGACGCGGGTCCGGCGTTCGCCGAGCAGTACGGGGAGACTGCCGGTGCCGGCGAGGGCGTCCGTGTGGAGGTCGCGGAGGTCGTTGAGGAGGGCGGTCACGCCGCCGATGAGCGTGCCCGCCGCGGCGAGGTACCACGTGCGCGCGTCGCCGAGGAGGTGCTGCTGGACGGCCGGGAGGAGCACCGTGATCAGGAGCCACCCGGCCATGGTGTACGGAAGTTTGACGCCGGGGAGCTGCCGGACCGCCAGCCGCCGCCCGCGCCACGGGATCAAGGGGGCCGTGTACAGCCAGGCCATGGTGCCCACCAGCACCACGACCGCGGCGCACCACGGGCGCAGGATCGTCACGGGCAGCAGGGCTGCCGCGCAGGCGATGGTGCGGCCTCCGAAATCACCGACCAGGAGCGGAACCAGCTCCTTGAGCTGCTGGGTTCCAGCCGGGCGCCGGTATGGGAGAACTACACCACCGCACACCTCCTGGCCCTGCTGGCCGTCCAGCAGTTCGCCCCCGACGCCCCGCTGATCACCGCCGGTGCCGAAGCTCTGGTGGCGTGCCGGAACCCCGACGGCGGCCTGCCGAGCATCGCGAACCTGGACGTGTTCAGCACCAGCCCGGCCGTCCTGGCCCTGGCGCGCGCGAACGCGGACCCCGAGCTCCTGCGGCGCATGTGCGACCACCTCCTCGCCCAGCAGCTGCCGGACGGCGGGTGGGCGTTCGGAGAGGACATGCGGCACAGCGACGTCGACGACACCGCGTATGCCGCGGCGTGCCTGGCCACCGTGGATCCCGTCCGCCACCACGACGCCCTGCAGCGCGCCGCCGGCTAACTCCGCGCGATCGTCGGCGAGGACGGCGGATACCCCACCTACATGCAGGGCGACCCGTCGGAGGTCGGCATGACCGGCGGCGCGGTCAGCGCCCTGGCCTGGAACGGCAGCGGCAACGCCGACCTGCTGCACAGCGCCGCAAGGTGGCTGCTCGACGACCAGCGCCAGGACGGCACGTTCGAGCGCAGCTGGAGCCTGAGCGAGGCCAACACCATCTGGCGGGCGATGTGGGCCCTGCACTCGATGCCCGAACCGACCCGCACCGCCTTCAAGCAGCGCATCACCGACGCGACCGCCGCATCGAAACGATTCCTCACCCAGGCGCAGAACCCCGACGGCGGCTGGGGATACCGGCCCGGCGACAGCAGCGACATCGCCAGCACCTGCTACTCCCTCCTCGCCCTGTCCGCCATGGGCCTGCGCCTCGACGAGGACCCGACCGTGCGTGCGGGCGTGGCGTACCTGCTGGCCCGCCAGGACGCGGACGGCGGATTCACCGCCGTACCCGACCAGGTGGCCCCACGGCCCCTGCTGTTCGACGCCCCGGTCTTCTCCGACATCTGGGTCCTGCTGGCCCTCGCGAGCTGCGACGGCGACGGGAACCGGTGAGAGCGAGGCGAACGAGACCGCCATGGACACCACGCCCACGACCTGCCCGGGCGCGCGCCGATCACGCTGCCCGTCGACCGGCCCGGCCCCGTGGAACTGCCCGCCGAATTCCAGTGGCTGCGCACCGACCTCCCGGTGGCGCCGACCCCGAACGCTTCGACCCCCAACGTCCCGACGCCGCCCGCCACCTCGGCTTCGGCCACGGCCCGCACCACTGCCTGGGCGAACAGCTGGCCCGCATCGAGCTGCGCACCCTGCTCACCACGCTGCTGCACCACTTCCCCGACCTCCACCTGGCCGTCGACCCCGCCGAACTCCGCACCCACCAAAACCGGGTTGTGCACGGCATCGCCGAACTCCTCCTCTTCGACGTGGACTTAACCCCAGCAGGCCCCATGGCAGACAGAGGATGACGTACGGCCCCGACAGCCAATACGCCACCTACGCCTTCGACTTCGACTTCGACTTCGACTTCGACTTCGACGGCACCCTGGCCGACACGGCCGACGTCAACCACGGCGCGGTACACGCCTCCCTGGCCGCACACGGCATCACCGTGCCCCTCACCTGGGTGGCCACCGAGTCCGTCTTCACCGCCCCACAGCTCCGCCTGCGCCTCGGCATCACCCCGGCCGCCCTTCCCGACGACACCTTCGTCGAGGCGGCCCGCGCCTACTGGTTCGCCCACACCGACCTGATCAGGCCGATCGCCGCAGCCGAAACCGCCGCCCGCAAGGCGGCCGAACACGCCGCGGTCGCGGTCGTCACCGCCAACTACAGCGACATCGTGCGCCACGGCCTCGCGGCCGTCGGACTCGACGACCTCCCCTGGACCATCGTCGGCCGCGACGACGTCACCCACCCCAAACCGGCGCCCGACGCCTACCTCCACGCCGCCCGACTGCTGAACGTCTCCCCCGGCCGATGCCTCGCCCACGAGGACACCGACGACGGCATCACCGCGGCCACGGCCGCAGGCATGCACGTCATCGACATCAGGCAGTCGTCCTGGCGGTGACCACCGCGGACAGGCACGAGAGGGGCAGCAGACACGACATCCCGAGGCACAGCGGAACACTCCGCCCGGCAGGCCACCGTACTGGTGCACGATCCGGTCCCCTTCGGCGCCCTCGGTTCGATGAGCGAGGTACCGACGGAGGAACTGGAGCGACGCCTGCTCTTCCGGGAGCGCCCCGACACCATGCGACTGGCCGCGCAACACCGGGCCCTCACCGGAGCGGTCGAAGGCGCGGGCATCCCGTGCCTGTACCTGAGCGAGCTCCTGGGCGCGGAGGAGTACGAGGACGTCGCAGCAGGCGATCCAAACCTGCTGTTCACCCGCGACCCGGCGATCACGCTGCCCTGGGCTCCGGACATCTACCTTCCCGCCCGCATGGCCAGGCCCCTGCGCCGCCCGGAGACGGCCGTGATGTCACGGGCGCTGGAGGCGGTGGGACTGACCCGCGTGGAGTGTGCCACAAGGGACGCCAGGCCGAAGGCGACCGCAGCTCGTTCCCCGGAGGTCACGCGGGTCATGCCGATGGCGATGGCGGGGCTGAACCGCAGCGTCTCCTCGACCACCGGGTCGAGGAGACCGGGCTCGGCAACGATCCTGTTCGTCCACTCCGGATGCGTGAACGGGCAGAGAAGGGAGGTGGCGATCTGGTTGGCGGCCGATATGTGGCCGTCGAAGAACAGCGACGCGGCCAGCCCCTTGACCTCATCGGCGGACAGGACGCCCCTGCGGTGAGCCCCGAGCAGGTCCCGCAGGAGTCCCGGCGCGAGGCCGTGGTGGTCGAGCAACTCGCCGACAGCGGCGTACAGACCCAACTCCGCACGGTACAGGGCGGCACCGCCGGCCTCGGGGTTCTTCGACCGGGCGCAGGACCAGTGATACAGCGTCGGCCGTACGTGTTCCGGCACGCCGAGCACATCGCAGTGAGCCGCGTAGGCGAAGGGGACGCAGAACTCCGCCAGCACGCCACGGACCGGACCTGCCGCCCGCATGCCCGCGACCAAGGCGCGGACCCGGCCCTGAAGTGTCGGCAGCCGCCGCACGGGCGGAGAACGCGGCGCTCAGTGGTCCCCGGACCCGGTTGTGCCGGGGTGCGTCCATCTCCGTCACCGACATGGCGGACGCGGGTCCGGCGGGCACCTGGAGCACCCGGGCCCGGCTGTTGCGCGCGTCGACCGGGAACCGGCGCGCCGTCCCGAGATCGGTGATCAGCCGACGATCTTCATCGAACGGCCCGGTCAAGGCTGCGCGCTGACGCGCGAGCACGAACGCACGTCCCCCCTCACCACGGATCACCGGCATCATCTCTCCTCGGCATACGGGGACCACGAGTTCCGAGATCGTCGCGTCGAAGACCTACCTCTGAGGCTCCCTCATCAACCGGGTGCGCCTCGGCCCGCGGCCCGCCGAGAGTGGTTTTCGGACGACGGAGCCCGTACGCCGGACAGTGACCGCTCCAGGCATGAGACTTGCGCCGTCCCTGTTCACCGGATGGAGGGGTGCCCGTGCCCGATTTCACAACGCCGGAGTACCACGTCGCGGGAGCAGGCGTTCCGAGCGAGTGGGCGGGTGACGACCAGCGGTGGTGGGACTGGTACATGACCCTGGCCGCGGACCCGGGAGCCGAACCGGCGCAGTCGGCCCCGGTCGCTCCGGCCCCGCTCGTGGCCGCCGCCTCCGACCGCGAGGTCGAGGAAGCGCTCGGCGCTCCCTACCTCTTGTCCGAGGAGGCCCTCGCCTTCTTCCGCCGTCACGGATTCGTCCGGCTTCCCGGCGTGCTCGCCCCGGCCGTGGTCGCGGCGCTGGCGCAGCGTGCGGACCGGCTCCTGGAGACCGCGTACGGTCCGGACAACCCCGGCCGGTTCCTCGCCCTGGAACAGCTGTGGCTGACCGACCCGCTGATGCGGGCCGTCGCGTTGTCGCGACGACTCGGCGACATCGCGGCACAGCTGATCGAGGTCGACGCGGTGCGGCTGTACCACGACAACATCCTCTCCAAAGAACCCGGTTGCGGGCGCACCCCCTGGCATCGGGACAGCGACCACTACCCGCTCGACTCCCCCGCCATCGTCACCTCCTGGATGCCCTTGCGGGACATCCCCACCGAGAGTGGACCGCTGGGCTGCCTCTCCCGTCAGGACGCGAGCCGCGCGCTGTCGGGGCTCTCGGCGTCACCCCTGCGGCGTGCGTTCGACGAACAGGTCACCGCCCGCCTCCGCCAGGCCGGCGCACGTCCCTTCGCCGAGCCGCTCTCCGCTGGAGAGGTCTCCTTCCACGCCGCCGACTGCTTCCACACCGCCGGAGCCAACCGCACCACCGCGCCCCGGCGCGTCCTGTCCACCACCTACTACGCGGACGGTACGAGGATCATCCCCGAGCCGACCCCCCTCAGCGGCGCCTGGACGGACTTCGTCCCCGGCATCCGACCGGGCGACGTAGCCGCATCCGCCCTCAACCCCGTGGTCGGCGCATACCCCACCACCTGACCACCGCGCCCGCCGATGCGGGCGAGGCCCCGTACGTCTGGGTCTGGGGGGAGAACTGGAGCCGGTACACACTGTTCGTCGTCGCCCTGCCGTACGACGGCGGGTCGCTGTCGTTCACGATGGTGGCGGGTGACCCGAACCTGCCCTGCTCACGGCAGAGGTGAGGGGACCGGTCAGGAACTGTGCGCACCCTGGATCAGGACGTGCCTTCGGCTCGCTGTGTGCGCTCGGGTCCGGGGTGGGCTACGCCCGGGACGACGGGGTTGTCGTAACGTCCGGGCAGCCAGACCCCTCTGCCCCGTCCGGTCCTGATCGTTCCCGATCACTCCCACTGCAGCCGCAGCATGACCCGAGACGGCGCCGCCAGACCAAGATCCGGACCATTTCCGGACCAGCCCCCGGCGGAAGGCCGCGCCGACTACCGTTTTGCCTGGTCAGCAGCCACACGAGGTGTGTACCACCAGCAGACCAAGAACCTGCTGGTCAGCTACTCCCCCAAGGCGCTTGGGCTCTTCTGGCGAGTGAAGTCGGCTGCCTGGAGGGAAGGTTGCCTCCCAGGCACCCGTAAGCTTGGACACGTTGAGGCATCACCCGGCCACCGCGTGTAGCGCATAGCCGGTTCCAGGCACGCTTCCCGGACCATGCGCGGTCCAAGTGCACGCTTCGGCGATCATCCGCCGGATGCCGACACTCACCTCCGGGATCCACCGCTGTCGGCCGCCGCGCACTCGTGATCCCCCCGGCGTCGCCCCTGGCGCTGTCGTCCACGTCTTCGCCACTGGCCCTGCGCCCGCGCTCGACCTGCCCGCCTGGTGCCACATGGCCGGCCACCACCACCTCGGACGTGTCCTCGACGCGGCTGGACGACCCGTCTACGCGCCGCGGCTCACCGCCGACGCGCACCGCACCAGGCTCGACGCACCCTGGCACAGAAGCACCCCTGACATTCGGATGCGGGCAGCTCGCACGCGGCTGCCCGCAGCCCTCGACCATTGCGTGACCGCGCCCAGGATCTCCGCGAACTCAAGGGCCGGCCGAGTGAAGTCCTGACGGAACCGCCACCTACAAGCCCGTCAGTGCTCCCTGGGCGAACGTCGCCGTGCCGCTTGCCGCCCTCGTGACCGGCATGGCAGCCGCTCGGTTCGCCCGGCGGTGGGCCAAGCGGGGTTGACCTTCGAGGCGGCTCGAAAGTCAACCGGCGACGCACTGCATCTCGCAGTCGGCGAGCCGCGGCCACCGGCCGGGATGCCACGGGGACGAGAAATACGGAGCGACGCCGGTGCCCGGTTCCGGTCGCGCCGGTGCCCGGTTCCGGTCGCCGCCCCGTCCGTGCGTGTGTTGAGGTCGGTCACGAGCCGCAGGAGGGAGCGGAGGTCGTCGTGCCGAGCTGGATGAGCCTGGGGGCAGGGGTGCAGCAGCCACCCCCTTCACTCGCCGTGTCGGTGGCCGGCTGGTCGAACAGGCCGGCGCCGCCGCAGACTCCGGTCTCGGGCAGGACGAGTTCGACGCGTTCGGCGGACTCGTGGTCGCCGGCGATGGCGGCGACCACGGAGCGGACCTGCTCGTAGCCGGTGAGGGCGAGGAAGGTGGGGGCGCGGCCGTAGGACTTCATGCCGACCAGGTAGATGCCTTCCTCCGGGTGGGAGAGCTCCTTCACGCCGTGCGGGTAGACGGTGCCGCAGGAGTGCTGGTTGGGGTCGATGAGCGGGGCGAGGGCGACGGGGGCCTGGAGGCGCTCGTCGAGGTCGAGGCGGAGCTCGTCGAGGAAGGTCAGGTCGGGGCGGAAGCCGGTGAGGACGATGACCTCGTCGACCGGGTCGAGGCGCCGGCCGTCCTCCGCCACGAGGACGAGTTGCTCACCGTCGCGCTCGATCGCCTCCGTACGGAAGCCGGTGACGGCGTCCGCGTGACCCTCGTCGACGGCCGCCTTCGCGGCGAGACCGAGCGCGCCGCGGGCGGGCAGCTGGTCGGCCGTACCGCCGCCGAAGGTCGAGCCGGAGATGCCGCGGCGCAGGATCCACACGGCCTTCGTCCCCTCGCCGTCCTCGGCCTTGGCCAGATCCGCGAGCGAGGCGAGCATCGTGAACGCGGAGGCGCCGGAGCCGATCACGGCGGTGCGCTTGCCCGCGGAACGGGCCCGGATGGCCGGATCCTTGAGGTCGGGGACACGGTAGGTGACGCGGTCGGCAGCGGCCTTCTCGCCGAGGGCCGGCAGGCCGGAGGCGCCGGCCGGGCTCGGAGTCAACCAGGTGCCGGAGGCGTCGATCACCGCGCGGACGAAGAGCCGCTCCTCGCGTCCGTCAGCGTGGGCGACGTGGACGACGAAGGGCTGGGACTCGCGGTCCGCGTCGACGATCCGGTCGCGGCCGGAGCGGGAGACGCCGGTGACCGTGGCGCCGAAGCGGACCTTGTCGCCGAGGACGTCGGCCAGCGGCTGGAGGTACTGCTCCGCCCAGTCACCGCCGGTCGGATACGTCGTTGCGTCGGGCTTCACCCAGCCGGTCGGCGCGAGGAGCTTCTCGGCGGCCGGGTCGGTGACCTCGCCCCAGGTGGAGAACAGCCGGACGTGCGACCACTCGCGTACCGCCGCACCCGCCTTCGCGCCGGCCTCCAGGACCAGCGGTTCGAGACCGCGCTCGACGAGGTGGGCGGCGGCGGCCAGGCCGGCGGGCCCGGCGCCGATCACGAGGACGGGCAGCTGGTCGGTGACGATGGCGTTCACGACGGTTCCCCTTGCTTCGACGCTTGTCGATCTCTTCGGGGCCCAGGATGGCACTGGACATCGACAAACGTCAACATAGACATCCATCGAATCTGCATGGTCAGGGGCACCCCTACTGGAAGAGTCGACGGCCTCCTCGCCTTGGTTCGACGTGTGTCAACATAGATGCATGTCGAATGCCACCGTGTTGCCGCTACTGGAGCCCGAGGTCGAGCCGTGCTGCCCGCCCCTGGCCGAGCGCCCGCTGACGGCCGAGGAGGCCGAGCGGACGGCGAGGATGTTCAAGGCGCTCGGTGATCCGGTGCGGCTGCGGCTGTTCTCGGCGGTCGCCTCGCATGAGGGCGGCGAGGCATGCGTGTGCGACATCTCCGACGTCGGCGTCTCCCAGCCGACGGTCTCGCACCACCTGAAGAAGCTGAAGGAGGCCGGGCTCCTGTCCTCCGAGCGGCGCGGCACCTGGGTCTACTACCGCGTCGAGCCCGCCGTCCTGGCCGCCATGGGGCAGCTGCTGACCAAGGCCGCGACCGCGTGAGCGCCACCGTCACCCTCACACCGCTGACCGTCGAGCACGCCACCGAGGTCCTGGCGATCTACCAGGCCGGCATCGACGAGGGCAACGCCACCTTCGAGACCACCGTCCCCGCCTGGGAGGCGTTCGACGCGGCAAAGCTGCCCGAGCACCGCTTTGTCGCCCTCGACGAGACCGGGCGCGTCCTCGGCTGGGTCGCCGCCACCAAGGTCTCCGACCGGTGCGCGTACGCGGGCGTGGTCGAGCACTCCGTCTACGTCCACCCCGGCGCGCGCGGACGCGGCGTCGCCTCCATGCTGCTGAAGGCACTGGTCGACTCCACCGAGGCAGCCGGGATCTGGACGATCCAGGCCGGGATCTTCCCCGAGAACGCCGCGAGCCTCGCTGTGCACGAGCAGGCCGGATTCCGTGTGATCGGCACCCGCGAACGCATCGGCCGTCACCACGGGGTATGGCGGGACACGGTCCTCGTCGAACGCCGCAGCTCGCACATCGACTGACGGGCCTCAGCCGCTCCGGCCGAGCGTGAGTTGGTCGCGGTGGAAGTCGAAGTGCCGGGTGGGGTACCGGTAGAGGTCCGCGAGGGTCATGAAGTCCTTGAAGAACGGGTCCCACCGCACCGGAAAGTGCATCCCCCGTGCCAAATCGTCCTCCGACTCCCTCGCGAGCCGCCGTTCCAGCGAACCGGTGACCCGGTCGAACGCGACGCCCATCCTCCGCGGCCCGAAGACCTTCACCGCGCCGCACGGCCCCAGGTAGTTGATCACGTCGAACGGCCGTGTTCCCGCGTCGAGCACGCGGGCGAAGGTCTTGCTCACGCTCCGAGGCAGGCGGCTGAAGCCGCGCGTAAGGCCCAGCAGGACCCGGGTGACGGGGTAGCCGAAGAACATGTGCCACAGCAGCTGGCCGTTCGTCCATCGCGTGCCGCTGGTCGGGCGGGCGAGGAAGTCCGGCGTGGCGTCGTCCAGGAGCGCGTGGAAAGTCCGTCGGGCCTGGTCGTACTCATCGAGAACCGCCCGCTGGTCCAGTACCGGACGACCATCTGCCATCACGCCGCTCCCGCTCCCGCTCCCGCTCCCGGACAGAGTTGCCGCATATGGATGATTCCCGCCCACTCAGGGGGTCATACGACCTTCAGCCGTTCGGCGATCGCACGCGCGGCATCACGGGCCGGGCGGCCGACGCCGATGAGGGTCGCGGAAGCGGGGCCGGTCCAGTCGCCGTAGCCGAGGAGGTGGAGGCGGGGTTCGCCGATCGCCTGGGTGCCGGCGGTGGGGATGTGGCCTCGGGCCCCGCGCAGGCCGAGTGGGGCCAGGTGGGAGAGGGCGGGACGGAAACCGGTGCACCAGATGATCGCGTCCGCCTCGGCCGTCATGCCGTCGGCCCAGGCGACCCCGCTGGAGGTCACGCGGTCGAACATCGGCCGGGCCTTGAGCAGGCCGGCATCGCGCACGGCCCGAACCGGCGGGACAGCCACGATGTCGCCGAGGGAGGCGACGCCGCCGGTGTCGGCGCGGCCTTCGTCGAGAGCGCGGCGGCGAGCGGTGGCGTGGTCGAAGAGGGCCCGGCCGTCGATGTCGTCGGCGAGGTAGCGCGGCTCGCGCAGGGTGACCCAGGTCAGGGCGGTGTCGTGGGCGAGGTCGGCGGCGATCTGGGCGCCTGAGTTTCCGCCGCCGACCACAATCACCTTCTGTCCAGCGAAGTCGCGCGGGCTGCGGTACTCCACGGTGTGGAGCTGGGCACCCGTGAACTCCGTACGCCCGGGCACGGCGGGCACGAACGGGCGCGACCAGGTGCCGGTGGCGCTGATGACCGCCCGTGCCCGCCACATACCGGAGTCGGTCTCCACGCGCAGGAATTCGCCGTCACGGTGGACACCGGCCACGCGTACGGGGCGGTGGACCGGGAGGTCGTACCGCTGCTCGTAGTCGGTGAGGTACGAGACGACGTGGGCGGTGTCGGGGTACGTCTCGCCCGGCTGCGGGGGCATGAGGCGGCCTGGGAGGGAGGAGTACGCGGCGGGCGAGAAGAGGTGGAGGGAGTCCCAGGTGTGCTGCCAGGCACCACCCGGCGTCGGCTGCGCATCGAGAATGGCGAAGTCCAGGCCCAGGCGGCGCAGGTGATAGCCGGCGGCGAACCCGGACTGGCCGCCGCCGATCACCACCACGTCCAGGGTCTGGGTCACTCCGCGTCGGCCTTGCTGCGCATGAAGATGACCGCGACCAGGGCCAGGCCCACGGCCGCGCCGATCAGCTGAGTGCGCGGCGGGGTGGCGCCGGGCGCGGGCTGCGGCGACATGTCGGCGGCTTTGGCGTCCCTCGCGGCGGGCTCGGTGGCGGTCACGGGCTGGTTCTCCTCGGCAGGTGAGGCAGGGGACGGAAAGGCTCAGGGGCAGGAACGCTTGAAGTTCGCCTCGGCGGTCAGGCGCGCGGTCTGCGCGAGTGCGGCGAACTGGCCGGCGATCTGCTCGATGACGTCCGGCTTGAGCCGGTAGTAGGTGAACCGGCCGCAGGGCTCCGTCTCCACCACCCCGGCCTCACGCAGGACTCTCAGGTGGTTGGAGAGGTTGGTCTGCTTGGCACCGGTCTCCTCCACCAGGTGGGTGGTGCACAGCGTTTCGCGGGCGAGCAGGGTCACGATCTGGAGCCTGAGCGGGTCGGCCAGAACCCGGATCAGATCAGTGTCGACTGACGTCATCATCCACTGATATTTTCACATCACCCAGGACTGATACCAGTCCGGGCTGAACTCAACGAGACGCCCACTGCTCGACGGCCTGCACGCCGGCAGCCCACCCGCCCCGAAGGAAGAGCCGATGTCCGCCACCCCGCTCGCGTCCGTGCTGTTCGTCTGCATCCACAACGCCGGCCGCTCCCAGATGGCCGCTGGCTTCCTGCGCCACCTCGCCGGGGATCGCGTCGAGGTCCGCTCCGCAGGCTCCGCGCCCGGCGACCAGATCAACCCCTCCGCCGTGGCCGCCATGGCCGAGCTGGGCATCGACATCTCCGCCCAGAAGCCGAAGATACTGACCACCGAGGCCGTCCAGGCATCCGACTACGTGATCACCATGGGCTGCGGCGACGCCTGCCCGTACTTCCCCGGCAAGACGTACCTCGACTGGCAGCTCGAGGACCCGGCCGGTCAGGGTGTCGAAGCCGTCCGACCCACCCGGGACGAAATCAAGGGTCTGATCGAGGGCCTGATCTCTGAGATCGACGCAAAGCAGAAGGCAAACTGACCGCGGCGGCCAGCCCGGCACGGCCGCCAGATCACCCAGTCGGGCACCCGACACCCCTTTTGGCTCGCCAGGCAAGCTTCTGGGCATTCCGCCAGGCCCTTCGCGGCCCACCGGCCAGCCCGCCGCCGAGGGTCCCCACCTACACATTGGCACCTTCGAAAGCCCGATCAGGACTCGTCTTCGGCTCGGTGGGTGTGCTCGGGTCCGGGGTGGGCTACGCCTGGGACGAGTGGATTGTCGTAGTCGAGTTCGATCTTGCTGAAGACTGAGCCTGGAATCGCGGCTGATGAGCCCCGGCCTGGCCTCGACCGACCCCGTCTCGGCGCTGCTGCCGTGGCTCCAGCAGCACCCGGCCGTGGCAACGGCCCTCGGGGGGCCTGGCCGCGTATCCGGTGTCGCCGAGTCCCTGTGGCCGCACCTGCGCGTGAGCCACCGGCCCGGCGGGGAGCCGCGGACTCCGACCTGGGCCACCGAGCCGGAGGTCACGCTGGAGGTGTACGGAGACCCCGGTGGGTGGCCAGGTCAGGCCGCGCTCCGCCGCATCCTGCTCACCTGCGCGACCGCCGCCGGCGAGCTGCCCGAAGCCCCGTTCCGGGCCGGGCAGCCGGTCATCAGCGGCGTGC
>NZ_MWIG01000289.1:0-13587 GCF_002156145.1 Streptomyces sp. NRRL B-24572
CCGCGCCCTGCTCCCGCTGCGCCGGCGCGACAGGACCGTCGGCGTCGCGCTCGTCGGCTGGCCGGGCCCGACGGTGCTCGACGGAACGGCCCGCCGCGCGCTCACCGGCCTCATGGAGGTCGCGGGCACGGTGCTCGACGCCGCGGGCTCGGCGCCGACCGCCGTCCCCGTCCTCGTCGACGTGCTCGACTCCCTCGCACAGCCGGCGATGCTGCTCGCCGTGCCCGGTACGTCGGGGCCGCCGGTCGTGGAGCACCTCAACGGCGAGGCGGCCGTCGCGCTCGGGGGCGTCTTCCCCGGCGGAGGCGTCTCCCTGGCCCGCGCCTTCCCCCTCGCCCACGCCGACCTCGCGCGCATGGCACGACGCGCCGTCGGCACCGGGCGCACCCAGCGGGCCGCCCGGCTGCCGGTGTCCGCGGGGCCCGGAGACCCCCCGCCGCTCCTCGACGTGCGCGTGCTGCCGGCCGGCGGGAACCGCGCCGTGGTGATGTGGCACACCGTGGGCGCCACCGGCCTCGCCGCGGCCCGGGCGGTCGCCCGGCTGCAGGACGTGGCCCCCTTTCAGGACAGCCTGGACGGCGGCGAGACGGCGTGGTCACCGGAGGCGTACGGCATCTTCGGCATGGCGCGGGACGAGGCGCCCGTACCGCTCGCCGAACTGGGCTACCGGGTGCGCCCGGACGACCGGGACGCCCTCGCCGACCTGGTGACGACCCTGACCGAACGGCAGACGGGCGGGCAGACGATCCTGCGGATCGTGCTCCCCGACGGCACCGTGCGCCATGTGCGCGTGGCGGCCGAGCCACTGATCACGGAGGGGACCGTCACCGGCCTCGCCGGGGTCTACCAGGACGTGTCGGACAGCCGCAGGACCGAGGCCGCGCTGACCGCGACCTTCGACCACCTCACCGCGCTGCACAACCAGGCGGAGCTGCGCCACCAGCTGGCGCTCCAGCTCCAGCAGGCGATCGTGCCCGAGGTGCCCGGCCTCCAGGAGATGCCCGGGGACCTGGTGGTGGCCGCCCGGTACCGGCCGGCGGCGGAGGAGTACCGGGTCGGTGGCGACTGGTACGACGTGCTCGCGCTGCCGAGCGGCAGGATCCTCGTCGCCGTCGGCGACATCGCGGGACACGGCATCGACGCCGTCACGGGCATGGTGGCCCTCCGCAACGCCCAGCGGGCGCTCGCCTTCACCGGCCACTCGCCCCGACGGCTGATGGGGTGGCTCAACGAGGTGACCCTGCGCACGGGGGGCGGCATCACGGCGACCGCCGTCTGCGCCCTGTACGACCCCGAGGACCGCGGCCTGCTCTGGACGAGCGCCGGACACCTGCCGATGGTGCTGCTCAGGGACGGCAGGGCGCGGCTGCTCGAACCGCCCCAGGACCTCCTGCTCGGTGCGGTACCCGCGTACTCCTACCGTGAGCAGCGGATCGGGCTGCGCCCCGGGGACACCCTGCTGCTGTACACCGACGGGCTGATCGAGCGCCGCCACGACGGCCTCGACGAGGGCGTGGCACGGCTCGCCGCCGACGCGGAGCGGCTCGCGGGCCACGCGCCGGACACGCTCGTCGACTCCCTGCTCGGCACGGCGGTCGGGGACACCGACGACGACACCAGCATCGTCGCCGTACGGGTCCGGGGCCGGCCGCCGGTGGGCTGAACCGCTCGCCCGGCCGGACCGCTCGCCCGGCCGGACCGCTCAGTCGGCGAGCCAGGAACGGATCTTGTCGGTCAGTTCCGCCCCGTCGACTGGCTTCGCCACGTAGTCGTCGGCGCCCGCCGCCAGGGCCTGGGCGCGGTCGCCCGGCATCGCCTTCGCGGTGACCACGATGACGGGGAGACCCGCCCGGTCCGGCAGCTGTCTGATGGCCTTTATGGCCGAGTAGCCGTCCATCCCGGCCATCATGACGTCCATCAGCACGAGCGCGATCTCGTCGTGCGCGGCGAGCACGTCGAGACCGGCGCGGCCGCCGTCGGCCGTGAGGACGCGCAGCCCGTTCCTTTCGAGGACCTCGGTGAGGGCGAACACGTTGCGGGCGTCGTCGTCCACCACGAGGACGGTCCGGCCCGCGAGCCCGTCCGGAGATCCGGCGGTGGTCGACCGGCCGGCGGGGGAGGATCCGGCGGCGGTCCGGGTCCGGGCGGTGGAGGTCGTACCGGCCGTGGCGAGCCCCGCGGGCAGCGGCGCCGGCAGGTAGAACGTGAAGGTGCTGCCGTGGCCGACGATGCTCCGCGCCTGGATGGTCCCGCCGAGGAGGCCGGCCACCTCCCGGCTGATCGAAAGGCCGAGACCGGTGCCCCCGTAGCGCCGGGCGGCCGTGCCGTCGCCCTGCTGGAAGGCCTGGAAGACGTGCCGGAGCTGCTCGGGGGGGATGCCGATGCCGGTGTCGGTGACCCGGAAGGCCAGGACGTACCCGGTCCCGGCCAGGGCCGGCGGTATCTCGGCGGAGGACGCGGGCTCGACGGTGAGCGACACCCCGCCCTCGTCGGTGAACTTCAGCGCGTTGGACAGGAGGTTGCGCAGGATCTGGCGGATGCGTGCCTCGTCGCTGGTCAGCGTCTCGGGCACGTCGTCCGCCAGGGTGACGGTGAACTGCAGCCGACGCTCGTCGGCGACCGGGCCGAAGGTCGCCTCCAGGTACTCCACCAGCTGACGCAGGCGGAACGGCTCCTGCCGGACCTCCATCTTGCCCGCCTCGACCTTCGACAGGTCGAGGATGTCGTTGATCAGCTGGAGGAGGTCGGAGCCGGCGGAGTGGATGACCTCGGCGTAGTCGATCTGCTTCTCCGTCAGGTTCCCCTCGGCGTTCTGGCTGAGCAGCCGCGCGAGGATGAGCAGGCTGTTGAGCGGGGTGCGCAGTTCGTGGCTCATGTTCGCGAGGAACTCGGACTTGTACATGGAGGTGCGGGACAGCTGCTGGGCCCGGGCCTCCAGCTCCTGACGCGCCTGCTCGATGACCAGGTTCTTCGACTCGATGTCCCTGTTGCGGTCGGCCAGGAGCGCCGCCTTCTCCTTCAGCTCGGCGTTGGAGCGCTGGAGTTCCTGCTGGCGGTTCTGCAACTCCTGTGTGCGTGACCGGAGTTCGTCGGCAAGCTGGCGCGACTGGCCGAGCAGCTCGTCGGTGCGGAGGTTGGCGACGAGCGAACTGAGCACGGCTCCCGCGCTGACCACGAACCGGTCGAGGAACTCCCGCCGCAGGGGCGTGAAGGGGTGCAGCGAGGCGAACTCGACCGCGCCGAGCACCTGTTCCTCGACCACGACGGGCAGGACGATCAGCATGCCCGGGTCGCCGGAGCCCACTCCGGAGGCGATGGTGGCGTATCCGGCGGGCACGTGCTCGACCACGAGGGCGCGCCGGTCCTGGGCGGCCTGCCCGACGAGGGACTGGCCGAGCCGGAAGCGGCGCGGCGGGTCGTCCGGGTCGTCGGGGGAGCCGTAGGCGGCGGTCATGACGAGCTCGGTGCCCTTCTCGCCGTCCGTGGCGAGGAAGAAGGCCCCGTACTGGGCGCCGACCAGCGGCGGCACCTCGGCCATGATCAGCTCGGCGAGCTCGGGCAGGCTCCGGGTGCCCTGCAGCAGGCCCGTGATCCGGGCGAGGGTGGTCTGGAGCCAGTCCTGCTCCTCGTTGGCCCGGGTCGTGGCGCGCAGCGACTCGACCATCGAGTTGATGTTGTCGCGCAGGTCCTTGACCTCGCCCGGGGCGTCGACGGTGATCGAGCGGGTGAGGTCGCCCTCGGCGACGGCGCTGGTGACCTCGGCGATGGCGCGGACCTGGCGGGTCAGGTTCCCGGCGAGTTCGTTGACGTTCTCGGTGAGCCGTTTCCAGGTGCCGGAGACGCCCTCCACCTCGGCCTGGCCGCCGAGTTTGCCCTCGGTGCCGACCTCGCGGGCGACGCGGGTGACCTCGGCGGCGAACGAGGACAGCTGGTCGACCATCGTGTTGATGGTGGTCTTGAGTTCGAGGATCTCGCCGCGCGCCGAGACGTCGATCCGGCTGGTCAGATCGCCCTGGGCGACGGCGGTGGTGACCTGGGCGATGTTCCGCACCTGGTTGGTGAGGTTGTCGGCCATGGAGTTGACGTTGTCGGTGAGGTCCTTCCAGGTGCCGGAGACGCCGTGGACGGTGGCCTGGCCGCCGAGTTTGCCCTCGGTGCCGACCTCGCGGGCGACGCGGGTGACCTCCTCGGCGAACGAGGACAGCCGGTCGACCATCGTGTTGATGGTCTCCTTCAGCTCCAGGATCTCGCCACTCGCGTCCACCCGGATCTTCCGCGTGAGGTCTCCGCCGGCGACGGCCGTGGCGACCTGGGCGATGGACCGGACCTGGGAGGTGAGGTTGTCGGCCATCGTGTTGACGCCGGAGGTCAGCTCGCGCCACACCCCGCGCGACCGGGGCTCGCGGATCCGGCCGCCGAGCAGCCCCTGGGCGCCGACCTCGTCGGCGACCCGGGTGACCTCGGAGGTGACCAGCGAGAGGTGGCCGACCATGTCGTTGTAGACGCCGGCGATCTCGCCGAGGATGCCGTCCGCGGCGACGGGGAGCCGGACGGACAGGTCTCCCTCCCGTACGGCGGTGAGCCCCGCGAGCAGCTGCCCGAGGCCGTCCTCGCCGAGTTCCGTCTGCGGTACCGCCGCGTCCGGGGTGGAACCGTGCTGTGTCATGAACGACCTCGCACAGGGTGAGTAGCACGGGCTCCGGCGCAGCCTGGCTGCACGGAGCCCCGCATCACCTTCCACTCTAGGACGCCTCCGGCTCATCGGGCCGGGCCGTCACCTCCACCTCGAACCAGACGGCCTTGCCGCGGGCCCGGGGGACGCAGCCCCAGGCCACCGCGAGCCGTTCGAGCAGGTAGAGCCCGTGCCCGTAGGGGGCGCCCGCGTGGTGCCGTCCGGGGGGTCGGGGCCGTACCGGGTTCGTGTCGCTGACCTGGACCCACAGTCGGCCGTCGGTGCGGTCGAGCCCCAGTTCGTACGGGACGCCACCGTGGACGAAGGCGTTGGTGACGACCTCGGAGACCAGCAGCAGGGCGTCCTCGACGGCGATCATGCCGGGCTGCCCGGCGGCCCCGAACCATTCGCTCAGTGCCCGCTGTGCGAGGTCACGGCACTCCCGTACCACTCCGGTGCTCTCCGTCAACTCATAGCGACGGAGACGGTCGGACGCACGCCGTACGCGTGGGCCGGTCATACGCTGCTGCTACCCCCCCCCGCGGTCCGGGGAACCGCGCGGTACGGCGGCTCTCCCGGCGGTCAGTCCCCGGCGCCGGTGTCCGCCAGCGCGGCGTCGACGTCGGCGTACACCCGGAAGACCCTCAGGGCTCCGGTGATCTCGAAGATCCGGCGCACCGGCGGCCGCAGCCCGGCCAGATCCACGTGCCCCCCTTCGGCGAGCAGCCGCAGCCGTGTCCGCAGGAGCACGTTCAGACCCGTCGAGTCGCAGAACCGCAGTCCCGCGCAGTCGACGACGACGCGCATGGCCCCCGCGTACTCCCGCAGCGCGCTCCGCAGGGGGTCCGCCGTGTCGTGGTCGAGCTCGCCGTCGAGTGCGAGGACGACGGTCCCGGGACGTTCGCCGTGACGGCCCACCACCAGGAGACGGGCCACCCGTGAAGCCCTCGCCTCTCCCGTTCGGCTCGCAGTCTCCATGCTGCTCACCCGCCTCCTCGCGTACGGTTCCGCGCATCTCAGGCTCCGGACGCCTCCGGGCCCCTCCCGCCGGATCCCTCCGCGGCCGGAAGCTCCTACCTCGTTCCTGCCCTTTTCCGCCCGGTCATGACCCCGAGCGGCATCCCCTAGGTGTGGTCGGCCCCGGTCTCGTTCCCCCCGTCGGGCGGCGGCTCCCGGTCGGTCGGTGCATCCTTCCCGAACTGCGCCGCGCCGTGGCGCAGGCGCCGGCCCGCCTCTCCGACCTCCTTCGGGATCCTGGTCGCCACCTCGTTCATCGACTCCTCGGGCGGTGCCTGGGAGAGGTCGGGTTCGTCCATGCCGTGCTGCTTCGCCACGTGGTGGCGGCTGCCCCGGATCCCCTCGGCCATACGTCGGACGGCCAGAGGATTCGGTGGTCAGCCGCCCGCCGCGGCGCCGTCCCCGAGGAGGTCGTCCCTGAGTTCGCCGAGGATGCGGGTGAGGAGACGCGAGACGTGCATCTGGGAGAGGCCGATCCGGTGGCCTATCTCCGCCTGGGTGAGCTCCTCGCCGAAGCGGAGCTCCAGGATGAGCCGGTCGCGGTCGTCGAGCCGGGCGAGCAGCGGCCGCAGCGCCGTCAGCGACTCGATCAGCTCGTACGAGGGTTCCGAGCTGGCCAGGTGACGGGCGCCCGCGCCGGGGGCGGACTCCTCGTCACCGGCGGGGAGGTCCAGGGACCGGGCCGCGTAACCGTGGGCCGCGAGCTGGCCCTCGGAGACCTCCTCCTCCGTGAGGTGCAGCTCCGCGGCCAGTTCCGTCCGGCTGGGGCGGCGGCCGAGGCGCTGTTCCAGGGCGTCGGCCGCCTTCGCGAGGTCGATCCGCAGCTCCTGGAGCCGACGGGGAACCCGTACCGCCCAGCTGGTGTCCCGGAAGAAGCGCTTCATCTCGCCCACGATGGTGGGGAGGGCGAAGGCGGAGAAGTCGACGGTGCGGTCGAGGTCGAAGCGGTCGATGGCCTTGATCAGGCCGATCGTGCCGACCTGGATGATGTCCTCGGTGGGCTCGGCGCGGTTCCGGAACCTCCGGGCGGCGAACTTGACGAGGCTGAGGTTGAGTTCGATCAGCGTGTTGCGGACGTACGCGTACTCGGGGGTTCCCTCCTCCAGGACCCGGAGCCGTGCGAACAGTGCGGCGGACAGGGTTCGGGCGTCGTCCGTGGAGACGGCGGTCGGGCAGGCCGGCTCGGGGATCCCGTCCAGCGCCGCCCGCCGGGTCGTGGCACCCGTGGTGTCGGGCCCCGGGCCGGGGACGGCGGCGGTGGCGGTGAGCGTGGTGTCGGAGCGTTCTCCGGCGGTGGACATACGTGCTCCTTCGACGAGGGCGATGGGCCCTGCGTCGCGGTCTTCGGAGCGGCGGCGGGGGTCCGTCGGTCGAGCATCCTGAAGAAAGGATGCCCTTCTTGTGGCGGTTTGACACGAATCACCGGGGAAGCCGTAGAGACACGACGCGCCCCTGTCGGCGCGCAGGGACCGGGAGGAGGTGTCCGCGATGGACGAGGCCCGGCTCTCGGCGCACGAGCGGCGCGTTCTGGCGGAGATCGAGGAGCAGCTGAACCAGGAGGAGGCGTCGCTCGCGCACAGCCTGCGCACGATGCGCCGGACCCCGCGCCTGCCCGTGCCCTCGATCGCCCGGGCCCGCCGGCACCTTCCCTCCCTCGGCGTCGCGGCGCTCGGCGCCACGACCCTCGTCCTGCTCGTTCTCGCGGTCGCCACCGAGGCGCCGGCGCTCATCTGGACGTTCGCCGCCGTGTGGGTGCTGACCCTGGTCACCCTGCTGACCCTCGGCGTGCGCTGGGCGCGGCGCCGGGCGGCGCAGTCACGGACGGACGAGTGAGGCGCCGGGCCCCGGCCCGGACGCGCGCACCGCCGCCCCGGAACATCCGGGGCGGCGGTGGCATCTCGGGGCTGCGGCCCCGTTCACCAGCGGTACCAGCGGCCGTTTCCGCTCCTCATCAGGAAGCCGAGCAGCCACAGGACCAGCACGGCGATGGCGACCCACCAGAGCACATGGACGGCGAATCCCGTGCCGAACAGCAACAGGATCACGAGCAGAACGAGAAGTAGGGGAATCACGGCTGCACCTCCGCTGCCTGCGGGGCCCGGCCGGCCGACTGGTCCCGGCGCGGGAAATCCAACACCCGCGCGCCTGCCCCCTTTCCCGGAGAACATGCGAGGGGGTCTGTGACGTTTGAGGCGGCGCAGGCGGGTGAGCCGCAGAAGTGACGGGGAAGCGACGCCCGAGAGGAAACGCATCGTGTCGTCCGACCGAAAGCTCGACGGAAAGAACGTGCTCGTCCTCACGACGAACTACGGGACGGAGCAGGACGAGTTGCGCAAGCCGGTGGACGCCCTGAGGGAGAACGGCGCCCAGGTCACCGTCGCCGCGCAGAAGGACGAACCCGTCCGGACCCTCGTCGGCGACCGGGACCCCGGCGCCGTCGTCCAGCCGGACACGACCCTGGCACGGGCGACCGCGGACGGCTTCGACGCCGTGATCGTGCCGGGCGGCACCCTCAACGCCGACCGGCTGCGGACCGACGACGAGGCACGACGCCTCGTCTCCGCCTTCGCCGAGGCCGGAAAACCGGTGGCCTCGATCTGCCACGGACCGTGGCTCCTCGTGGACAGCGGCCTGGCCAGGGACCGCGAACTGACCTCGTACCCCTCCCTCCGCCCCGATCTGGAGAACGCGGGCGGAACCTGGCTGGACCGGGAGGTCGTGGTCGACAGCTCGGCGGGCCACCCCCTCATCACCTCTCGCCGACCGGCCGACCTCGACGCCTTCGCCGCGGCGATCGTCGACGTCCTCGACGGCGGCGGGAAGCCGGCATGACGAGAGAGGAAGGAGTTCGACCCATGCGCAAGAGTGGGATGCAGAAGGGCAAGGGGAAGGCGAAGGAGGCCGTGGGGAAGGCGACGGGCGACCGGCGGATGGAGGCGGAGGGCGAGACCGACCAGGCGAAGGGCAAGGCCCGCGAGGCCATGGAGAAGGTCCACGAGGCGACCGAGAAGACCCGCGACAGCGCGAAGCGGCGCGCTTCCTAGGCCGGACGGAGGAACCGTACGACGACGAGCGGTTCGCGCGCACGCGGGCCGTACGAGGTCCGTACGGGAATCCGCGGGCCATGCCGCACACGCGGCCGTACCAGGGCCCCCGGCGGATCCCCTTCCCGCCGGGGGCCCGCCGCGCCCGCACCGCCTCCGTCCGCGGTTGACGGCGCCGGAACCGGGCAGCCGCGCCGTGAGACAGCACCACGATCCGAGTGACACGACAGGTGATGGCCATGACCACCGCACGAGACATCATGACCCCGGAGGCGACCTGCGTCCGCTGGTCCGAGACCCTCGTCGACGCCGCACGGAAGATGGCCGACCTGGGTGTCGGTGCGCTTCCGATCTGCGGCCCGGACGAGAAGCTGATGGGCATGCTCACCGACCGCGACATCGTCGTGAAGTGCATCGCCCAGGGCAAGGACCCGGCGCGGTGCACGGCCGGCGAACTCGCCCAGGACGAGATCGTCACCGTCGGCGCGGACGACAGCGCGGAGCAGGTGATGAGCGTCATGAGCGAGCACCGGATCCGGCGGGTCCCCGTCATCGACCAGCACGTCCTCGTCGGCATCATCGCCCAGGCGGACGTCGCCCGCGCGATGCCCGACCCGCAGGTGGGCGACCTCGTCGGAACGGTCTCCGCGGACTCCTGAGTCCCGCGCACCGATGATCCCCGCACGCCGATGACATCCGCACGACGTGCCCGGCACGCCCCCCGCCCCCGGCGCCAGGGCCTCGCCCTCGGGACCTTCGTGGAGGGCCTGTTCGTCATCCACGCGCACCGCATCCACGCGCACCGCATCCACGCGCACCGGGGCGCGCGGCCGCCGATGGCCGGCCGGACCGTCGTCGTCACCGGCGCGAGCGCCGGGGTGGGCCGTGCCGTCGCCCGTGCCTTCGGCGAGCAGGGCGCGAGCGTCGCGCTGCTCGCCCGCGGCCGCCGCGGTCTGGACGCCGCGGCGGCCGAGGTCGAGGAGGCCGGCGGACGGGCCCTCGTGGTACCGGTGGACATGGCCCTGGCCACTCGGGTGGAGGAGGCCGCCGAACGGGTCGAGAAGGTCCTCGGACCCATCGACGTCTGGGTGAACTCCGCCTTCACCTCGGTCTTCGCCCGCTTCCCGGACGTCACGGCCGACGAGTACGCGCGGGTCACCACGGTGACCTACCTCGGCTGCGTCAACGGCACGCGGACCGCCCTCCGGCGCATGCGCCCGCGCGACTCCGGAGTCGTCGTCCAGGTCGGCTCCGCGCTCGGAGAGGTGTCCGTACCCCTCCAGGCGGCCTACTGCGGGGCCAAACACGCGATCAACGGCTTCACCGCCGCTGTCCGGATGGAGCTCCGGCACGAGCGCAGCGACGTGGCCGTCACCGTCGTCCAGCTCCCCGCCCTCAACACCCCGCAGTTCTCCTGGGCCCTCTCGCGGCTGCCCCGCCGCCCGCGCCCCGTGGCGCCGGTCTACCAGCCGGAGGTGGCGGCCCGCGCCGTGGTGTACGCCGCCCGCCACCCGCGTCGCGCGGAGTACCGGGTGGGGGCCTCCACGGCCGGCACCGTGCTCGCGCACCGGCTCGCCCCCGCCCTCCTGGACCGCTACCTCGCCCGTACCGGATACGACGCCCAGCAGACCGACGAGCGCGCACGGGTCGTGACCCCGCACAACCTGTGGGAGCCCCTCGACGGCCCCCAGGGCCGGGACCACGGCGCCCACGGCTCCTTCGATCAGGAGGCCGCCGACCGGTCGCCGTACACCGTGGCGGCACGGCACCGCCTCCTGCTGTCGGCGGCCGCCGGGGCGGTACTGGTCACGGCCCGCGCGCTGCGCACCCGGGGCACCAGGGCGGCACGGACCTGAAACCGGCAGACCCGACACCGACGGATCCGGCATCGGGGGACCCGGGACCAGGGACCTGGCACCGGCGGACACCGGCGGACCTGCCGCCGACGGACCCGACCACCGGCGGACCGGAGGGCCGGGCCGGTCCTCACGGCCGCGGCAGGGGCGCGCGCAGGGCGCTCTCGCCCCGCGACCAGGCGTCCATCACCCGGTCACCGAGCCGGTCCTCCAGGAGGCAGGTCGCGGCGATGCCGAAGGCGACGTCCGGAGCGAGGTCCGGTTCGTCGTCGAGGAGGCCGCCGACGACCTCGCGGCGCACGAGCTGCTCGTGGACGGCGTCGGCCTCCACGTGCTCCTCGTAGTACCGTTCCGCGGCCGGTCCCGCGCCGGTCCTGCGCATCGCCGCGGCGATGCGGGAGGCGGCGGGCGGCGAGGTCGTCTCCAGGACGGCGAAGTGCCCCACGAGCGCCCCGCGCAACCTCCGGTGCAGGCCGAAGAGCGACATGAGGTTCGAGGCCGCGAGGACCTCGGCGCCGGCCATGTCCACATGGCGGCCGTAGGCGGGGTCGAGCCCCAGGTCGGCCATCAGCTCCGCGTAGAGCCGGGAGTGCATCCGTTCCGCCCGCCCGCACCCGTACTCGTCGTACTCGACGGCCACCATCGCCGCCTTGGCGCGGCCCCGCAGCCGGGGGACCACCCACAGGTGCGGATCGGCCTCCCGCAACTGGTGCACGGAGCGCAGCGCGACGTACTCGCGCAGGTGCCACGACTCGCCCGAGGACATCAGGAAATGCGAGACGCCCGTGCCGTCGACCGGTTCCATGAGCAGGGCGGCCAGCGCCTCGTCGACGTTCGGGCGGTGGCGGCAGTCGTGGCGCAGCGCGCTCTCGAAGCGGTGCTCGAGCAGGGCCCGGACCCTGAGCAGGTCGGGATCCCACTCCAGGGTGTCGGGGACGCCCGCGAAGCCCCGGTAGCAAAGCTCGTAGCAGAGGTGGAGGGCGAGCTGGAGATCCTCCCCGTACGGTGAACAGCGCGCGATGTCGGCCGCCCGGGGCAGATCGCCGGGCCCACCGCCGAGCAGCCGGTTCCGGACCCCCCGGGAGACCTCTCCGCGGGCCTCGGGGGCCTCCGGCTGGGCCGCGACGTCCGGAGTGAGCAGGGTCATGACGTCTCCGCCTCCTCGGTCGGGCCACGCGGCGCGCGCCGGGCGGCTCCCTTCGCCGACGTGCCCGCGCCGGCCCGGAGGCGTGGACGGTGGCTCGTGTCGCAGAACGGCGCCCGCAGGCTCCGCCGGCACGTGCAGAGCGCCATCACGGGCCGCTCGCAGAGGATCACCGACCCGTCCGGCATGACGATCTCCGCGGGCCCCTCCACGAGCAGCGGACCCTCGGGGAGCGGACGGAACCGCGGCGGGGACGTCCGGGGCCGGACGTTTCCGGGGTCGGCGGCGACGCCGTCCTCCGGGACCCCCACCCGCGGGGCGCTCTCGTTCGGGGAAGCAGACATCACCCACACCACCCATCGGCTCGGACCGGGTCGGTACGTCGCGACTGCCCCGGCTCCCGGTTCCGAATCACGCCCGGCAGGCACGGATCACCACGAGCTCCTCGGCCCCCGCACCCGGAGGGATCAGCCCCCGGGCCGCGAACCAGTCCGCCCGGGCCGCCATCACGGGGCCGAACGGCTCGGTGTGCCGCTCGACGACACGGGCCCGCAGCCCGCCGCGGGCGAGCGCGTCGAGGGTGGCGGCGACCCCGGAGAGCGAGGACTGCACGAGGAGCAGGACCCCGGACGGCGTCAGGAGAACCGGCGCCCGCGCGCAGACACGGTCGAGGAGCAGCCGGCCGTCGGTGCCGGCGTCCCAGCTCCGCCGCGCGCCGCGCACGGGAGCCTTTGGGTCCTCGCTGGGTACGTAGGGCGGGTTCACGGTGACGAGGTCGAAGCGTTCGCGCGCCACCGGCGCGTCCAGGTCGCCGCGCAGCGCCCGGATCCGGCAGCCGTGCAGCAGCGCGTTGAGCCGGGAGGCGGCGATCGCGGCGCGCGAGATGTCGACGGCGGTGGCCCGCGCGCCCCGCAGGGCGGCGAGGACCGCGAGGACGCCGGTGCCCGTGCACAGGTCGAGCGAGCGCATCCCGGGCCGCAGCTCCTCGCGCCGCAGCCGGGCCGCCAGGAGCGCGGTGTCCGCCTGGGGCGCGTACACGCCGGGAAGACGGCACATCCGCAGGGTGTCCGCGGCGTCCCCGCGGCCGGGCGCCGGGGCGAGCGGGACGACGTGACCCACGCCGGTCAGCTCCCCGTCGTGGCGGCGGCCAGCGCGTCGACCACCGCGCCGAACCGGCGGTGCCGGTGGAAGACCGCGCGCTGACGCGCGGCGCCGCCGCCGTCCGCGCGGATCCGCTCCCACTGCTCCCAGGCCCAGTCGGTGTCGCCGGCGAAGTCGAGCCCGGGCCGGGCGAGGACGAAGAGGTCGTCGAGGAGTTCCGCGGCGGGCCGCTCCCGGCCGTCGACCGGATCGAGACCGTTCCCCGTGATGCCCTGGACGGCGGCGAGCCGATGGGCCCGGAGCAGGAGCGGGCCTGGCACCGGCAGCGGGGGGACGTGGGCGTCGACGCGGGCCAGCAGCGTGGCGGCGAGACCGCGGACCAGGATCGCGAGCAGCACCACCGTGTCGAGGTCGGCGTTGGTGTCGGCGACCCGGATCTCCAGGGTCGGCACGTGCTCCGAGGGCCGGGCGTGCCAGTACACCATCCGGTCGTCCAGGAGCGTCCCGTCCTCGACCAGGCGCGCCACAAGGGCGAGGTACCGGGGTTCGTCGAGCACCGGCGTCGGGCCGACGGTCGGCCACCTCGCGTGCTCGACGGCGCGCCGGCTCTGGTAGCCGGTGTCGTGCCCGCGGGCGTAGGGCGAGTTCGCGGCCAGCGCCTGGAGCACGGGCAGCCAGGGCCGCATGTGCTGGGCGAGCGCGAGGGCACGTCCGCGGTCGAGCGTGCCGACGTGGACGTGCCCTCGCGCTCGC
>NZ_MWIG01000029.1:0-7267 GCF_002156145.1 Streptomyces sp. NRRL B-24572
GATCATTCCGGCGCGCCGGAATGATCACCCCCCGGGTGCAGGCCTCACATGCGGGAGACGTTCCGCTCGTAGACCAGGCGCAGGCCGATCAGGGTCAGCCAGGGCTCGTGCTCGTCGATCTCCTTCGAGTCGGCGAGGACCATCGGCGCCAGACCGCCGGTCGCGATCACCGTGACGTCGGAGGGGTCGCCCTTCGGCCCGACCAGTTCGCGCTTCATCCGGGCCACCACGCCGTCGACCTGGCCCGCGTACCCGAAGACGATGCCCGACTGCATGGCCTCGACCGTGTTCTTGCCGATCACGCTGCGCGGGCGGGCGAGCTCGATCTTGCGGAGCATGGCGCCCTTGACGCCCAGGGCCTCCACCGAGATCTCGATGCCCGGCGCGATCGCCCCGCCCGCGTACTCGCCGCGCACGGTGATCGCGTCGTACGTCGTCGCCGTGCCGAAGTCCACGACGATCGCCGGGCCGCCGTACAGCTCGACGGCCGCGACCGCGTTGATGATGCGGTCGGCGCCGACCTCCTTGGGGTTGTCCGTGAGGATCGGCACCCCCGTCTTGACGCCCGGCTCCACGAGGACCGCCGGCACGTCCCCGTAGTACCGGCGGGTCACCTCGCGCAGCTCGTGCAGCACCGAGGGGACCGTCGCGCAGATGGCGATCCCCTCGATGCCGTCGCTCAGCTCGACGCCGAGCAGCGGGTGCATGCCCATGAGGCCCTGGAGCAGGACCGCCATCTCGTCGGCGGTGCGGCTCGGGTCCGTGGAGATCCGCCAGTGCTCGACGATCTCCTCGCCGTCGAAGAGACCGAGCACCGTGTGCGTGTTGCCGACGTCGATGGTGAGCAGCATCAGGAGCGCACCTCGCGCAGGTCGAGGCCGATGTCGAGGATCGGGGAGGAGTGGGTGAGGCCGCCGACCGCCAGGTAGTCGACGCCGGTCGCCGCGTACGCCGCCGCGTTCTCCAGGGTCAGCCGGCCCGAGGACTCCAGGACGGCGCGGCCCGCGACCAGGGCGACGGCCTCCTCGGTCTCGATCGGGGTGAAGTTGTCGAGCAGGATCAGGTCGGCGCCCGCGTCCAGGACCTCGCGGACCTGGTGCATCGTGTCGACCTCGACCTCGATCGGCACCTCGGGGAACAGCTCGCGGACGGCCTTGAAGGCCTCGGCGACGCCGCCGGCCGCCACCACGTGGTTGTCCTTCACCAGGGCCGCGTCGGAGAGCGACATGCGGTGGTTGACGCCGCCGCCGCAGCGGACCGCGTACTTCTCCAGGGCGCGCAGGCCCGGCGTCGTCTTGCGGGTGTCGCGGACCTTCGCGTTCGTGCCCTCCAGGGCGTCCGCCCACGCGCGCGTGGCGGTGGCGATGCCGGAGAGGCGGCACAGGATGTTGAGCGCGCTGCGCTCTCCGGTGAGCAGGTCGCGGGTGCGGGCGGTGACGCTGAGGAGCACCTGCCCGGCCTCGACGCGCTCGCCGTCCTCGACGTGCCGCTCGACCTCGAACTCGTCGGTGCAGACGATCGACAGGACGGCCTCGGCGACCCGCAGACCGGCCACGACACCGGCCTCGCGGGCCGTGAAGTCGGCGGTCGCGACGGCGTCCTCGGGGACGGTCGCCACGGTCGTCACGTCGACCCCGCCGTCGAGGTCCTCGGCGATCGCGAGGTGGGCGATGTCCTCGACCTGGATCGGGTCGAGACCGGCGTCGGCGAGCAGCTGCGCGAGCGCGGGGTCGAGACCGCACTCGAACTCCTCGCCGTCACCGCAGCCGCAGCCGTCGCCGCAGCCGCCGGGCTCCTCTTCGGAGGAGACCGCGTTGATCTGGATGAGAGGGACGTCCACGGGCTCGGGACGGGCTTCCTCGGGCGTGCTCACTTACGGCTCCCTGGGGGCGTCGAGGGTGGGGGGAAAGTCGAAGGTGTCGGTGGTGCGGACGTCGAGGGTCCGCTCCGGGGTGAGGTGGACGACGAGGTGCCTGCGCCACTGCGCGTCGTCCCGGCCGGGGTGGTCCTCGCGCCAGTGGCAGCCGCGGGTCTCCTCGCGGCGGCGGGCCGCGGCGACCAGGACCCGGGCGACGCACAGCAGGTTCGTGGTCTCCCAGGAGTCCACGCCCGGCTCGGCCGCCTTGCTGTCGTCGTCGCCGCCCGCCACGGCGTCGCCGTGCAGGGCTTCGAGGGCCTCGGCGGCCTCCCGCAGGCTGGCCTCCGAGCGGAGCACGCCCGCGCCGGCCGTCATGATCCGCTGGATACGGGTCCGGGCGCCGGCCACGGGCAGCGGCAGGGTCACCGGGGCCGGGTGCGGCACCGGGGCGCCCGGCACGCGCGGGGCGGCGGCCGTGATGTCCTCGGCGATCCGCTCGGCGAAGACCAGGCCCTCCAGGAGCGAGTTCGAGGCGAGCCGGTTGGCGCCGTGGACGCCCGTGCAGGCGACCTCCCCGCACGCGTACAGGCCCGGCACGGTGGTCCGGCCGTGCAGGTCCGTGCGGACGCCGCCGGAGGCGTAGTGGGCGGCGGGGGCGACCGGGATCGGCTCCGTCACCGGGTCGATGCCGTGGGCGCGGCAGGCCGCCAGGATCGTCGGGAAGCGCTCCGCCCACATCTCGGCGCCGAAGTGACGGCCGTCGAGGTACATGTGGTCGGTGCCGTGCTCCAGCATCCGGCTGGTGATCGCCTTGGCGACGATGTCCCGGGGCGCCAGCTCGGCCAGCTCGTGCTGCCCGAGCATGAAGCGGACCCCGTCGGCGTCGACCAGGTGGGCGCCCTCGCCCCGTACCGCCTCGGAGACCAGCGGCTGCTGGCCCTCGGAGCCGGCCCCGAGGAACAGCACCGTCGGGTGGAACTGGACGAACTCCAGGTCGGAGACCTCGGCCCCGGCGCGCAGCGCGAGCGCGACGCCGTCGCCGGTGGAGACGCCCGGGTTGGTGGTGGCGGAGAAGACCTGGCCCATGCCGCCGGTGGCGAGGACCACCGCGGGCGCGTGGACCGCGCCGACGCCGTCGTGCTGCCCCTCGCCCATGACGTGCAGGGTCACGCCCGCCGTGCGGCCCTCGGCGTCCGTCAGGAGGTCCAGGACGAGGGCGTGCTCGATGAAGCGCACGCCCCGGTCCCGTATCGCCTCGACCAGGGCGCGGGAGATCTCGGCGCCGGTCGCGTCCCCGCCCGCGTGGGCGATCCGGCGGCGGTGGTGGCCGCCCTCGCGGGTCAGCGCGATCTCGCCCTCGGCGGTCTTGTCGAAGTCGGCGCCGGTCGCGATCAGGCGGCGGACGGCGCCCGGACCCTCGGTGACGAGCAGCCGCACGGCGTCCTCGTCGCAGAGGCCCGCACCGGCGACCAGGGTGTCGTCGAGGTGCTGCTCGGGGGTGTCGCCCTCGCCGAGCGCGGCCGCGATGCCGCCCTGGGCCCAGCGGGTGGAGCCCTCGTCGAGCCGGGCCTTGGTGACGACGACCGTACGGAGCCCGGCGGCGGTGCAGCGCAGGGCGGCGGTGAGCCCGGCGACCCCGGAGCCGACCACGACGACGTCGGCGTCGATGGACCAGCCGGGGGTGGGCGCGTGCAGCCGTATTCCGGTCACTTGGCGGCTCCGAAGGTCAGGGGGATGTTGTCGATGAGCCGCGTGCTCCCCACGCGCGCGGCGACGGCGAGGATCGCCTCCCCGTCGTGGCCGTCGGCGACCTCGGTGAAGTCGGCCGGGTCCACGAGGGCCAGGTAGTCGAGGGTGAGCGGCGGCTCGGCCTTCGCCGCCTCGTCCAGGACGGCGCGGGCAGCGGCCCGTACGGCCCCGGCGGCGCCGCCCTCGGCGGCCTGCGCGACCGCGTGGGCGTCGGCGGCGGCCCGGGCCTCGCCGAGCCGCGACAGGGCCTCGGCGCGGTTCTCGGCCCGGCCCTGGGCGCCCGGCAGCGCGGTCGCACGCGCGCGCAGCGCCTCCTGGGCGGCGAGCCGCTCGCGGGCCGCGAACAGCGCGCGGGACAGCGCGAGGGCCGTCCGGCGCTCCCCGGCCGACAGGTAGCGGTTGCGGCTGGAGAGGGCCAGGCCGTCGGTCTCGCGGACGGTCTCCACGCCGACGATCTCGACGGGGAAGTTCAGGTCCTTGACCATGCGGCGGATCAGGGCCAGCTGCTGGGCGTCCTTCTGGCCGAAGAAGGCCAGGTCGGGCGCGGTCAGGTGGAGCAGCTTGGCGACGACCGTCAGCATGCCGTCGAAGTGGCCGGGCCGGGAGGCGCCCTCGAGGCGCTCGCCCATCGGTCCGGCGGTGATCCGGACCTGCGGCTCCCCGCCCGGGTAGACCTCGTCGACGGAGGGCGCGAAGACGGCGCTCGCGCCCGCCTCGAAGGCCAGCTCCAGGTCGGCGTCGAGGGTGCGGGGGTAGCGGTCGAGGTCCTCGCCGGCGCCGAACTGCAGCGGGTTGACGAAGACGGTGACGACGACGAAGCCCTTGGCGCCCACGCGCTCGCGTGCGGCACGGATCAGGGTGGCGTGGCCCTCGTGGAGGGCGCCCATGGTCATGACGACGGCGTTGCGGCCGGGAGCGCCGTGATGGGCCACGGCGTCGTGGAGGTCCTCGACCGTGGGCAGCAGTTCGGCCGGCTCGTGGCGGACGGGACGGCCGCCCTCGGCGCTCTCGCGGGCGAACAGGGTCATCGGTCGTCTCCTTGCGGCCCGTCGGCTGCGGTGGTGGTGCTGTCGGTGGCGAGCACGCCCAGCAGGTCCTCGGCCAGCTCGGGCTTGAGCAGGCCGTGCGCGAGCGCCCGGTCGGCGGTCGTGCGGGCCATCGCCAGATAGCCGGCGACGGTGCCGGGCGCGTGCTTGCGCAGCTCGGCGACGTGGGCGGCGACCGTACCGGCGTCACCGCGCGCGACGGGTCCGGTGAGGGCCGCGTCCCCGGACCGCAGGGCGTTGTCCAGGGCCGCGCCCAGGAGCGGGCCCAGCATCCGGTCGGGGGCGGCGACCCCGGCCTTGTGGAGCAGCTCCATCGACTGGGCCACCAGGGTGACCAGGTGGTTCGCGCCCAGGGCCAGGGCCGCGTGGTAGAGCGGCCGGGCCTCCTCCGCGATCCACTCGGGCTCGCCGCCCATCTCGATCACCAGGGCCTCGGCGGCGAGCCGCAGCTCCTCGGGCGCGGTCACCCCGAAGGAGCAGCCGGCCAGCCGCTGGACGTCGACGGCGGTGCCGGTGAAGGTCATGGCGGGGTGCAGGGCGAGCGGCAGGGCGCCGGCCCGGCGGGCGGGGTCCAGGACCCGCGCCCCGTACCGCCCGGAGGTGTGCACGAGCAGCTGCCCCGGCCGTACGGCTCCGGTGTCGGCGAGGCCCTCGACCAGGCCCGGCAGCGCGTCGTCCGGCACGGTCAGCAGGACCAGGTCGGCGAGGGCGAGGACACGGGCGGGCTCGACGACCGGGACGCCGGGCAGGAGCTCGGCGGCGCGCCGCCGCGAGGCGTCGGAGACCGCCGAGACGGCGACGGGGCGGTGCCCGGCGAGCCGGAGCGAGGCGGCGAGGGCGGGGCCCACCCGCCCTGCGCCGACGACTCCGACGGTGAGCCGGGCGGGTCGGTCCTCGGCCCGGGGCTCCGATGCCCTGGGCTCTGGCGCTGCTGGTGCGTTCACGGTGGGGACGGCCTTCCGTTCCAGTCCTCGGCGGGTACCGGACGATTTCTGGTCATGCTACGCCAGCGGTTCGCGGTGCCCCGTGGCCTGTCCACAGGGTGTGGGCGGTGGTGTGATGATCGGCCCATGAACCCTGTGACCCCCGTGACTCCCGTGGAGACCCCTGTGGACGAGGAAGCGGCCCGGCTCCACCGGGCGAAGGTGTGGGGCGGCGCCGAGCGCAGCCTGTGGAACACCTCGGTCGACGGCACGGTCGGGTCGCGGCTGCGCGAGCTGGCCGCCTGGGCGGAGGCCGCCGGCCACGGGGAGGCCCAGCTCGACATGTACGGGAACGGGCTCGTGGAGGAGCTCGAACGGCGCGTCGCCGAGGAGCTCGGCCTCCCCGCCGCCGTCTTCTTCCCGACCGGCACCATGGCCCAGCAGGTGGCGCTGCGCTGCTGGGCCGGGCGCACCGGCAGCCCCGTCGTCGCCCTCCACCCGATCGCCCACCCCGAGGTCCACGAGAGCGGGGCGTTCGGGGTCGTCTCGGGGCTCCGCACGGTCCACCCGACCGACGCGCCCCGGCTGCCGACCGCCGATGAGGTACGGGACCACCCCGAACCCTTCGGGACGCTGATGCTGGAGCTGCCGCTGCGGGACGCCGGCTTCGTGCTGCCGTCCTGGGAGGAGCTGACCGAGGTCGTGGAGGCGGCCCGGGAACGGGACGCGGTGGTCCACTTCGACGGGGCCCGGCTGTGGGAGACCACGACGCACTTCGGCCGCGGCCTCGCGGAGATCGCAGGGCTCGCCGACAGCGTGTACGTCTCGTTCTACAAGTCCCTCGGCGGCATGTCCGGGGCCGCGCTCGCCGGCTCCGAGGAGGTCATGGAGGAGGCCAGGGTCTGGCGCCACCGGTACGGCGGGATGGTCTTCCAGCAGTACCCGGCGGCGCTCTCCGCGCTCCGGGGCCTGGACGTCGAGCTGCCCCGGCTGCCCTCGTACGTGACGCACGCGCGCATGGTGGCCGACGCGGTCCGGGAGGCGCTCGCGGAGGCGGACACCGGCTGGTTCCGCGTCCACCCGGAGACCCCGCACACCCACCAGTTCCAGGTCTGGCTGCCGTACGACCCGGACGCCCTGACGGCGGCGGCCCTCGCCCAGACCGAGGACACCGGCACCGCCTTCTTCCGCCGCTGGTCCGCCCCGGGCGCGGGCGGCCCGCCGGGAGTGGCGATCACGGAGCTGACGGTGGCGGGGCCCGGTCTGGAGTGGACGGCGGAGGACGTGAAGGAGGCGGTACGGGACTTCCTGGCGCGCGTCGCGAGGTGATCCTCAGCGGGCGGGGTGCAGCCATCGGTGCAGGACCGCGCGGACGGCGCCGCGCGCCGGGCGGGCCGCCACCACCCTCTCGAAGCGGCGGTGGTCGCGGACGGCCCGCAGCACGCCGACGTCGTGGGTGCCCGGCGCCGGCGGCACCGGCGTGCCCTGCTGGGCGGCACGGTACGTGTCGAAGAGGTACTGGTGCAGTGCGTTCATGACCTCACCGTGCGCCGCACCGCCCCGGCCCCGCCCCCGGATTGACGGCCCCCGTCAATCCGCGGCCCGACGATTGACGAGCCGCGTCAAACGGGACGACAGCTCCCCCGCCACACCCCGCACCATGGACGGGTGAGCGTGACCATCGACATCAC
>NZ_MWIG01000290.1:0-4824 GCF_002156145.1 Streptomyces sp. NRRL B-24572
GCCCCAAGGCGAGCTGCGCCCCGACGACCGCTCCCGCGGAGCTGCCGACGATCAGATCGGCGCCGGTCGGATCGATGCCGGCGTCGAGGAGCCCCCGCAGCACGCCGGCCTCCCACCCGGCGCCGACGAGCCCACCGGCCCCCAGCACGAGAGCCGTCCGCGTCCCCGTCCGCTTCTCTGTCTGCGTCATGTCCCGAGTCTGGCGCAGCAGTTGTCCCGGACGACGGCCGGGGTGGGGTCAGAGGTTCTTGAGGGCCTCGCGGACGGAGAGCGGGGAGAGGCGGGACCCGTGGGCGGCGACGAAGGCGCGGACCTCGGCGGGGGCCGTCTTGCCGTACTCGCGCAGGCTCCAGCCGATGGCCTTGCGGATGAAGAAGTCGGGGTGGGCCGAGCGGCGCAGGCAGTGGGCGAAGAGCCGGTCGGCGTCGGTGGCGTCCTTGTAGCGGAGCTGGTGGAGGAGGGCGGTGCGGGCGACCCACAGGTCCTCGTCGTCGATCCACGTGTCCATCTCGCCGGCGAGGGCGGGGTCGGCCGCCACCAGGCCGCCGACGACGTGGGCGGCGAGGTGGTCGACGGTGTCCCACCAGGAGGCGGTGGTGACGAGCCGGCGGGCGACCGGCAGGAAGCCGGAGGAGCAGCGCTTGACGTGCCGGCGCAGGTAGTCGACGGCGAAGTAGTGGTACTCGCGCTCGGGGAGGGCGAAGCAGCGCAGGGCGATCGCGGTGCAGTCGGTCTCGTCGGGGCGCGGGGTGCCGTCGAGGACGGTGCGGGACAGGGCGCGGCGCTCGGGCGTGCGGATGCCGAGGAAGGGGGCCGCGCCCTTCATGTACGCGACCATCTCCTGGGCCCGGAAGGGATTGCCCGCGGCGGGGTAGGCCGTGGTGAGCCGCTCCAGGACGGTGTCGGCGAGGGCGCTCGCGGGCGGCGCGGTGTCGGTCATGGAACCCTCTCTGTCACGGCGCGCTCCGGGGCGCACCGGACGGACGCTCCGGACGGACGCTCCGGGCGCACCCCGGACGGGCACTTCGCGGCGTACCCCGGACGAACACTCCGGGAGCACCCCCGGACGGACATGACGCACATTACGGCGCTCCTACGGGCGCGTCCGTTACTCTCCCCGAATGCTCGCTCCCGTGCCCCGGCCGCCGGGCTCCCTCGCCGTCCGCTGCTCCCGGGCCCTGCTCTCCCCCCGTTCGCGGCTCTCGCTGCTCGCCCTGCTGCTGCTCACGGCGGCCACCCTCGTGGTGCTCTACGAGCCGCAGCGGATGCTCGCCTCGGGCTGGCCGCCGCACACGAGCGGCGCCGGGGCGGTGCTGCTCTTCGGTCTCGCGTACGGGGTGTGCGCGGCGGCGTTCGTCCCGCGTCCGGTGCTGAATCTGGCGGCGGGCGCGCTGTTCGGTTCCGCGGCCGGTCTGACGGGGGCGCTCGCGGGGACGGTCCTCGGGGCCGGGATCGCGTTCACCCTCGGCCGCTTCCTTGGGCAGGACGCCCTGCGGCCGTTCGTACGGGGCCGGTGGCTGACGGCGGCGGACGGACAGCTGAGCCGGCACGGGTTCCGTTCGATGCTGGCGATCCGGCTGTTCCCCGGGGTGCCGTTCGCGGCGGCCAACTACTGCGCGGCCGTCTCCCGGATGGGGTACGTGCCGTTCCTGCTCGCGACGGCGCTCGGCTCGCTGCCGAACACGGCGGCGTACGTGGTGGCGGGTGCCCAAGCCGGTTCGCCGGGCTCGCCGGCGTTCCTCTTCTCGGCGGGGTTCATCGTCCTGTCGGGCCTCGGCGGGGCGGTGGTGGCCTGGCGCAAGCGGCACGGCCTGCGGGCCGCCGCCACTGCCCCCGAGGCCCCCGAGCCGGAGCGGGAGCCGGTCCTCAAGTAGCGGCCACGGGCCTCGCCATAGGCTTGTCATCTTGTACATGTACGCTGCGCTCGACCTTCTGACCGCACACGTACATAAACGGGACGGCCCTAGCCCCATGAGTTGGTTCGAATCGTTCATCCTCGGACTCGTCCAGGGGCTGACGGAGTTCCTTCCCATCTCCTCCAGCGCGCACCTCCGTCTCACCGCGGCCTTCGCCGGCTGGAGCGACCCGGGAGCGGCCTTCACCGCGATCACCCAGATCGGCACGGAGACCGCGGTCCTGATCTACTTCCGCAAGGACATCGGCCGGATCATCTCCGCCTGGTTCCGCTCCCTCGCGGACAAGTCGATGCGCTCCGACCACGACGCCCAGATGGGCTGGCTGGTGATCGTCGGCTCCATACCGATCGGCGTCCTCGGCGTCACGCTCAAGGACCAGATCGAGGGGCCGTTCCGCGATCTGCGGCTCACGGCCACCACGCTGATCGTCATGGGCATCGTCCTCGGCATCGCCGACCGGCTCGCCGCGCGGGACGAGGCCGGCGGCCGGCACCGGGCCGCGCGCGAGCGCAAGACGCTCCAGGACCTCAGCGTGAAGGACGGCCTGATCTACGGCGTCTGCCAGGCGATGGCCCTGATTCCCGGCGTCTCCCGCTCGGGCGCGACGATCTCCGGCGGTCTGCTCATGGGCTACACCCGCGAGGCCGCCGCCCGCTACTCCTTCCTGCTCGCCATCCCGGCGGTGCTCGCCTCCGGCGGGATGGAGCTGAAGGACGCCGCCGCGGACGGCAGCGTCTCCTGGGGCCCCACGATCTTCGCCACGATCATCGCCTTCGTCGTCGGCTACGCGGTGATCGCCTGGTTCATGAAGTTCATCACCACGAAGTCCTTCATGCCGTTCGTCTACTACCGGATCGCGCTGGGCCTCCTGCTGTTCGTCCTGGTCGGCGCGGACGTCCTCAGCCCCCACGCGGGCGAGTCCGCAGGCTGACGGAGCCGCCACGGAAGGGCCCGCACGGTCGACAGCCGTGCGGGCCCTTCCGCTTTCCGCCCCCGTCGTCCCGTCCCTGCGCGCGTGGGTCGCTTTTCTGCACATCGGCCCCGGGCATCCCCGCCGGAACTCCCGTGTCACATCGTCACCGAACGGTCACCGTGTGATGACCGATGGGTCCGCACGCCTTCTCATCCGCCTCGCGGCCCGAATATCATAGCCCTGCGTTCCGGTCCGCTCGCCGTGTGTGACGCAGGGGGTGCTGTTTCGTCTGGGCGGCCGGTCTCGTATTTCGTCATCGGATCCGTGACTCATGGAATTGGGTGACCCATGCCTCCTCGGCTCGTCGGCCATCAGGGCTCTCTGGCGGGACAGCAGTTTCCGATCGGCGCCACACCGCTCACCCTGGGTCGCAACGGCGACAACAGCGTGGTGATAACGGTGGGGAACGTCTCGCGCTTTCACGCCGAGGTGCGTCGCGAACGCCATGGATTCGTCCTCTACGACAGCGGCAGCAGTAATGGAACGCGCGTCAACGGGACACGCGTCACCTCGCACGAACTGCAGCCCGGAGATCTCATCGAGATCGGCACCGAGACGTTCCGCTTCGAAGCCGCCGACGCGATGGAGACCATCCTCGATCTCTCCGTGCTCGGGCCGGTCGCTCCGTCCGAGGCGACCCTCGCGGCAGGGCCGGTGCTGAACGTCACCGTGACCGGCGGCGGCCCTGTCGGTCTGAGCTTCGCGCTCCTCCTGGAAAGCCTCATGGGGCCCCGCGTGGCCATCACCGTGTACGACGGCCGGTGGATCCAGGACGGGGCGAAGGTCGTCTGGAAGAGCGCGGATCAGGGCAACGTCAGGCGGCAGCAGGTCGTCACCGTGCAGAGCCGCCAGTATCTGAACCTCCCCGAAGAGGTGCAGGCCCGGCTCTTCCGCGGCGACGCGTACTCCGAAATGTGGCCGGTCGGCCCCGATTCGCTCCGTGACCGCAAACCGAGGAACCTCCGCATCGCCTACATCGAGGACACCCTCCTCGAATTGGCCAACGAGAAGCCGGAGCGGATCCGGCTGGTTCCCGAGGTGTTCGACCCGGCCGAGTACCAGAAGGCGGAGACCCGGGGACACGTGCTCGCCGTCTGCGAGGGAAGTCGCTCCCGGACGCGCGAGTATTTCACCGACAAATTCGGCAACGCCGACAAGTCCATCTACTCGCTGAACGGTCAGCACATTCAGGACGTGGTCCTCGGTCTGCGCGTCAAATCGACCCTGACGGACCCCATGACCGTCCTGTTGACCGTGGCCCAGAACCGCTTCCTCCTCAACGCCCTGCGCGGCGAGGGTTTCCTGAACATGCGGCTCACCGACGCCGAGGCCGCGGAAGTGATCGGTATCGACCCGGTCCGGCACGTCTTCGAGGAATGCATCGCCTCGCGCCCGTGCGTCATGGGACGGGACGACCACGGCGACTTCCAGTGCTCGACGCACAGCACGCTCTTCCTGCCCGCCATGGTCAGGGGTTCGGCCCTGTGGAGGCGGGTGAGGGAGGGGCTGGCACTGTTCGGAGTCGCCGAGCGTGACCTGAGCGCCGTCACGGCCTTCCGGCTCGACATGGTGCAGCGGCCACGGTTCACCACCCGGCTGCTGCCGGCCACGTCGACCACCCCCGGGACCTACGGCTTCCTCCTCGGCGACGCCGCCAACGCGATCCACTTCTGGCCCGGCCGCGGGCTCAACAGCGGTCTGGGCTCGGCCATCTCCCTGGCCCGGTCCCTCAACGGCGCCTGGACCGGCCGGCCGTTCCGGGACGCCGACTTCGCCCGCCACGAAGCGGCCATGTCCATGCTCCAGTACCGGCACAAGAGCCGTGCCTGGAACACGATGATCACCACCGACGAGAACGGCGTCAGCCGCGCGATCAAGGAGAGGATCGCCCAGAGCATCGAGGAGTCGGAGGGGAAGGACCTGGAGAGGGACGCG
>NZ_MWIG01000291.1:0-6824 GCF_002156145.1 Streptomyces sp. NRRL B-24572
CAGGGCTGCCTTCAGGAGGGCCGCGCGCGTGCGGGGCCGTCGCCTGGTGACACCTTTCGGCACGGGTGCTTCCTCCTCGTCGGACACGCCTTCGGGGCCGCTCGCGCGGCGGACGCCCACCCTACCGGCGTCCTCATCCCGGGCGTCCTGGCACCACGCGGTGCTCAGCGCCGCCGGCGGCCACTGGACGCTGGCGGACGAGGGCAGTACGAACGGCACCTTCGCGGACGGTCTGCGGGTGGCCCGGCCGCGCGAGGTCGGTCCCGGGACGGTCGTACGCTTCGGGCATCCGGACGACGGGCCGCGCGCGGTCCTCCTGACCGGTGCCCCGGACCGGGCGGCTGACCGGCAGGCGGAACCCCGCGCCGTACCGGAGCCCCCTCCCGCGTTCCCGGCGGAGCCCGTACCGGAGCCGGAGGCCCCGCCCCTGCTGCCGCCGCCACCGCCTCCGGAGGCCGTACGGGATCTGCCTCCAGAGGCCGTACGAGACCTGCCGCCGGAAGCCGTACGGGATCTGCCGCCCGAGGCCGTACGGGACCTGCCTCCGGAAGCCGTACGGGATCTGCCTCCGGAAGCCGCGCTCGCGCCCCTGCGGGAGCCCGCTCCAGAGGCCCCGCCGCTCCCCCTGCCGGAGCCTTCCGAGGTGCGCCCCGGCCGGCCCGTGACGCCGCGGCCCCCCTCCGTCCGGCATCCGGCCGCGACCGGCACCTTCCGGCAGCCGACGTCCGTGCGGCCGCTGCCCGCCCACAGCATCCGGATCGGGCGTGCCCCCGACAACGACGTGGTCGTCGCCGACCTCGTCGTCTCCCGGCGGCACGCCGAACTCCGCGCCCATCCCGACGGCACCTACTGGATCCACGACCTCGGCAGCCACAACGGCACCTTCCTCAACGGCGCTCCCGTCGTCGACGCCCGGGTGACGTCGGAGGACATCGTCGGCATCGGCCGGGCCGCGTTCTGTCTGATCGGCGGGCAGCTCGTCGAGTTCACCGACACCGGCGAGGTGTCCCTCGACGTCCGCTCGCTCGCGGTGACCGTCGACCACGGGCGCAAGACCCTCCTCGACGAGGTGTCGTTCCCGGTGGGCCAGAAGTGCCTGCTCGCGGTCGTCGGCCCGTCCGGTGCCGGGAAGTCGACGCTCCTGGGCGCGCTCACCGGCCAGCGCCCGGCCGACCGGGGCACGGTGCTCTACGACGGCCGTGACCTCTACCGGGACTACGCCGAGCTGCGCCAGCGCATCGGGCTCGTCCCGCAGGACGACATCCTGCACCTCCAGCTGACCGTCCGCCGGGCCCTCGGGTACGCCGCCGAGCTCCGCTTCCCCGAGGACACCGTGGCGTCCGAACGGCGGGCCCGAGTCGACGAGGTGATCCGGGAGCTCGGGCTCGTGGAGCGCGCCGAGCAGCCGATCCACAGCCTCTCCGGCGGCCAGCGCAAGCGGGTCAGCGTCGCCCTCGAACTGCTCACGAAGCCCTCCCTGCTCTTCCTCGACGAGCCGACCTCGGGTCTCGACCCGGGCATGGACCGCTCCGTGATGCACATGCTGCGCGGGCTCGCCGACGACGGCCGCACGGTCGTCGTGGTCACCCACAGCGTGCTCAGCCTCGACGTGTGCGACCGGCTGCTCGTGCTCGCGCCGGGCGGCCGGGTCGCGTACTACGGGCCGCCCGCCGACACCCTCGGCTTCTTCGGCTTCGAGCAGTGGCCGGAGGCCTTCGAGGCATTCGAGAACGACCGGGACCGCGACTGGGCCGAGCAGTACCGGACCTCCCGATTCCACCGCCGGTACGTCGCGGACCCGATGGCCCACCCCGACGTCCCCGCGCCCGCCGTGCCCGCCGTGCCCGCCGGCGCCCCCGGGCCCGCCGACGGCCGGGCGGCCGCGGAGCCCGGGCCGCCGCCGAAGGCGCAGAGCTGGGGCTCCCAGCTGCGGACGCTCGTACGCCGGTACGCGGCGGCGCTCTCCGCCGACCGGACCTTCCTCGCCATCATGATCGCCCTGCCGTTCGTGATGGGCGCGATGGCCCGGGCCCTGTCCGAGGGCAGCCTCAACCCCGAGTCGACGCTGAACGTGCTGCTCATCCTCTGCGTGGGCGCGGTCCTCACGGGCGCGGCGAACGCGGTGCGCGAACTGGTCAAGGAGCGCACGATCTACCGGCGCGAGAGAGCCGTCGGCCTGTCCCGCTCCGCCTACCTCGCCTCCAAGGTGGTGGTCCTCGGACTGATCACGGTCGTGCAGGCGGTGGTCCTGACCCTGGTCGCCCTGATCGGCGTGCCGCTGAACGTGCCCGGCGGCAAGGGCGTCCTGATGCCGCCGCTCGTGGAGATCACCCTCGCGGTCGCGCTCCTCGCCTTCACGGCGATGATGCTCGGCCTGCTGGTCTCGGCGCTCGTCCGCAAGGAGGAGGTGACGATGCCGCTGCTCGTCCTCCTCGCGATCGTGCAGGTGGTGTTCTGCGGGGCGCTGCTCAAGGTGCGCGGCACGCCCGTCCTGGAGCAGCTGGCCTGGCTGGTGCCCTCGCGGTGGGCGTTCGCGGCGATGGGCGCGACGATCGACATCGGGAGGATCGCGCCGAGCGAGAAGACCGCCGATCCGCTGATGCGGCACACGGCGGAGGCCTGGCTGCTCGACATGGGCGTGATGGTGGTGCTCTGCCTCGTCCTCGCTCTGGCCGTGGCCCGGCTGCTGCGGCGCCACGAGCCGGTCGTGATGCGGAGGTAGGCCTGTGAGCGTCCGCGTGACGGAGGTGGGGCCCGGTGAGCATCCTCGTGACGGAGGTGGGGCCGTGAGCGTCCCCGTGAGGGAGGTGAGGCCGTGAGCGTCCCCGTGTCCGAGTACGACGTGCCGGACTTCCGGCCCACCCATGTGGTGCCGCGCTCCGGGCTCTCCGCCTGGGAGGCGCCCGATCCCGAGCTGCCCACGACGCCCCTCGACGCCTTCCTGCCCGTACGGCTCGTGGAGCGGACCGGCGACTGGGGGCGGGTGCTGTGCTCGAACGGCTGGACCGCGTGGGTCGACGCCCGCCTGCTCGTGAGCGTGCCGGACGACCCTCCGGCGGCGGGCCGGCCGCTGACCAGAACCGCCGATCCCCGGCCGCTCATCGCCCGCGCCGAGGACGCGCTCGGCCGCTATCGGCGGGCGGCGGAGGAGCTGGGCGCGGGCCGGCTCGACGGCGAGGGCTTCCGGCTGCGGACCCGCGGCCTGCGGGTCGGCATGGTCGTCGACGGCGAGTCGGTCTGGCTGTACGACGCGGAGCACGAACGCTGGGTGTACTGCGACGGCGTCGGGCTCAGTACGTACGCGGCGTCGGCGGCGCCCTCGGCCGAACCCGTCCAGGAGCCCGGGGAGCCGGGACACGAACCGACGCAGGTGGTGCCCCAGGTGGATCCGGCGGTGGTGGCCGGGCCGCCGCCGACGCAGGTCGTGGGGCCGACCGGACCGGCGGGTGAGGACCGATGACGGCCGTCGGGGCGCACGGGGACGCGGAGATCCCGGCGGGCCGGCCCTCGGGGCTGCTCGGCAAGGAGATCGCGGGCTACCGCGTGGAGAGCGAGATCGGGCGCGGTGGCATGGCGGTCGTGTACCGGGCCAGGGACCTGCGTCTCGACCGTACGGTGGCGCTGAAGCTCCTTGCGCCCGAGCTGGCCCGCAACGACACCTTCCGCAAGCGCTTCGCGCACGAGTCGCGGGTCGCCGCCTCGATCGACCACCCGCACATCGTGCCGGTCTTCGAGGCGGGTGAGACGGAGGGCGTCCTGTACATCGCCATGCGGTACGTGGCGGGGCAGGACCTGGCGGCCCTCCTCGGCCGCGAGGGGCCGCTGCCGCCGGTGAAGGCGGGCCGGATCGCGGCGCAGGTGGCCTCGGCCCTGGACGCGGCGCACGCGCACGACCTGGTGCACCGGGACGTGAAGCCCGGCAACATCCTGGTCGCCGAGGGCACCGACGGCGACCACCCGGAGCACGTGTACCTGACCGACTTCGGCCTGACGAAGAAATCCCTCTCGCTGACGGGCTTCACGACGGTGGGCGAGTTCGTCGGAACCCTCGACTACGTGGCGCCGGAGCAGATCTCGGGCAAGCCGGTGGACGGCCGGTGCGATGTGTACAGCCTGGCGTGCGTGGTCTTCGAGACCCTGGTGGGGGCGCCGCCGTTCCGCCGCGACAACGACTGGGCGGTGCTGTGGGCGCAGCAGTACGATCCGCCGCCGCCGCTCTCTGAGGTGCGGCCGGGGCTGCCGTCGGCGGCGGACGCGGTGTTCGCGCGGGCGCTGGCGAAGACGCCCGAGGAGCGGTACGGGACGTGCCTGGGGTTCGTCGCCGAGCTGCGCGCCGCCCTGGCGGACGCGGCCGGCGGCGGTCCGGTGGCGCCCAGGGGCCCGCGGCGGCCCGGCGCGCCGCCCGCCCCGCCCGCGTGGGCGCGACCGGTCTTCCGGGAGCTCGACCGGGGGGCGCCTTTCGGATCGGGCCGGATCAGCCGGATCGGGGAGACAGGTCCTCGGCCGTCACCGCTCTGACCTCGCCTTATCGTTGGCCTGAGCTATTGCGGAGAGTGATCGACTCGGGGATGATTCCCCGCCGTGACCATCCTCCTCACCGTCGTACTCGGTGTGTTCCTGATCGTGCTCTACCGTCTCTTCGTCTCCCCCGGCCGTGCCGCCGACTGGGCCGGGGAGCATTTCGTGGCCTCCCACTACGGCCTGCCGCCGCGTGAGGTGCTCGACCCGCAGCGCCCCGGCCCGCCGCCGCCGGCCCACCGGACGGAGGAGCGGCAGTCCGTGGCCCACGCCGCGTGGGAAGGGGACTGGCGGGCCGCCGAACGGTACGTCACGGCCGCGGGCGACGACTGGGACGAGCGCTGGGCCCGGCTCGAACTCCTGCAGCAGATCGCCCAGGAGGACGACGCCTGGCTCGACGCGTGGCGCGCGGCCGAGCCGGGGAACTGCGACGCGGCCACCCTCCACGCGCGCATCACGGTCCACCGCGCCTGGGAGATCCGGGGCGGCGGGTACGCCCACGAGGTCCCGACCTCGGACATGGACCGCTTCCGCGCCATGCTCCCGGCCGCGATCGAGGAGGCGCGGCGGGCCGCGCTGCTCGACCCCGCGAACCCGGGCCCCTGGGTGGTCATGATCACGGCAGCGCGCGGAGCCCAGTACAAGCGGGCGGAGTTCAAGCCTCTCTGGGAAGGCCTCGTCGCCCGGGCGCCCCACCACTACGAGGGGCACTCGCAGGCCCTGCAGTACTGGTGCGCCAAGTGGTTCGGCAGCGACCGGCGGATGATGCGGTTCGCCGGCCGGGCGGTCCGCAAGGCCCCGCCCGGCAGCCCGCTCGCCGGGATCTATCTGCAGGCCCTGAACGAACTGACCGACCGGCCCGCCGCCGCGGCGCTGCCCGCCACGCCCATGACGAGGAGCCGGCTGAAGCGGATCGCCGCCTCCTTCGACACGGTCGCGCCCGATGACGAGCGCCTGCCGGTCCTGCGCCATCTGCTGGCGCACTACATGCTCCGGTCGATGATGTACGGGCCCGCCCTGGAGCAGTTCCGGCTGATCGGACCGTGGTGCGGCGCCCAGCCGTGGCGCAGGAACGGGAATCCGGTCGTGGCCTTCGAAACGGCCCGAGGCACGGCCGCGAAGCTCTCCCGGACCCGCCCCGCCGCGACCTCGCAGGCCTACGGGATGGGTCGCTGACCAGGGCCTTCCGACCCTGATCCGCCGGACAGGCCCTGATCGACCTCGCCCTTGCGGTGGACCCGGGTGGCGAGGAGGCCGCCGAGGAAGCCCGCGACGAGGCCCCAGAGGAGCGCGAAGCCGACCGTCTTCCAGATGTCCGGGCGGAGCAGGACCTCGCCGCCGAGGGAGGCGAGGTCGCCGATGCCGAGGACCGAGAGGCCGAAGCGGGCCTCGACCAGGGTGAGCGGCGCGGCGACCAGCATGGCGAGGGCGAAGGCGATGCCCAGGTGCAGGGAGTGCTGCCAGAGGGAGGTGCGGGCCGGGGAGCGGACGGCCGCCACGAACGCGGCCGCGAGCACCAGGACGGCCGCGATGGGCAGCAGCCACCACGCGCGCGCGTCCTGCGCGGCGAGCGAGGACAGGTCGACGGTCGAGAGGTCCGGGCTGTCGCCCTTGCTCCGCAGGACGGCGTCGAGGATCTGCGGCATGGGCAGGCCGAAGGGTCCTTCCGCCCTGCCCTGCCAGGAGCCGCCGATGCCCACGCCGAGCGCGATCCAGGTGATGTTGGGGAGGCCGAGGAGGAGCACGGCGAGGGTCTCGGCGGCGTGGCCCTTGGTCGCCGCGACGACGATCCCGATGACCAGGCCCACGAGGACGTACGCGAGGAGCAGCAGGAGCATCGCGAAGGCCGCGGGGCGTACGGGTTCGTGGTAGCGGACGAGCCGGGACGGCAGCGGGGTCCTGCGGGAGACGAGGAGGGCGACGGCGAGCACGCCGAGGATCCACAGGAGCCCGTAGAAGAGCGTGGGTCCGAGGTCGGTGCGGAAGCCGACGGTCGGGTTCGTGGCGTCGAGGAGTTCGCCGAAGAGGTCCATGAGGGACCCCGTGGAGTCGCCTCCGCCGAGGGTGAGGGGGAAGTCGTGCCGGGCGAGGGCCGAGAGGCCCGCGAGGGCGACCAGCCAGAGCACGACGACGCTCGCCGCGCGGAGCAGGAGTTCGCGGGTGCCGGTCACCGCGTGGTGGCGCAGCGGGCGCAGGAAGCAGAAGCCGGTGACCAGTGCGCCCACCAGGGTGACGGTGAGCGGCATGGCGGTCAGTTCGGCCTGGGTGCCGGCGACGCGGGCGCCCTCGCCGGCACCCAGGCCGAA
>NZ_MWIG01000292.1:0-9697 GCF_002156145.1 Streptomyces sp. NRRL B-24572
CCGCCCGCCATGCCCACGACCCGCCATGCCCACGACGAGGGGACACGAGTTCACATGCGTTCAGAAGAGGGGACCGCCGCCCCCGACCACGAGATCGCCGACGAGGCCGTCGCCGTCGTGGGCCTGTCCTGCCGGGTCGCGGGCGCCGATTCCCCCGAGGCGTTCTGGACCCTCCTGGCCGACGGCACCAGCGCGGTCACGAAGGACGAGCGCACCGGCAGGCGGGCCGGNNGTTCTTCGGGATCTCGCCGCGCGAGGCCGCCGCGATGGACCCGCAGCAGCGACTGACCCTCGAACTCGCCTGGGAGGCGCTCGAGAACGCGCGGCTGGTCCCTGACCGCCTCCGTTCCACCCCCACCGGCGTCTTCGTCGGCGTGATCAACGACGACTACGCCACGCTGGTGCGCCGGACCGGGCCCGCCGCGATCTCCGGACTCACCGCCGCCGGCCTGCACCGCGGCCTGATCGCCAACCGCCTCTCGTACCTCCTCGGACTGCGCGGCCCCAGCCTCACCGTGGACTGCGCCCAGTCGTCCTCCCTCGTCGCCGTCCACCTCGCCTGCGAGAGCCTGCGGCGCGGCGAGTCGACGATCGCCGTCGCCGCCGGCGTCAACCTCATCCTGGCCGAGGAGAGCACGCTGGGCATGGAGCGCATGGGTGCCCTGTCCCCGGACGGCCGCAGCTACACCTTCGACGCCCGCGCCAACGGCTACGTCAGGGGCGAGGGCGGTGCCACCGTCGTCCTCAAGCGGCTCCGGGACGCCCTCGCCGACGGAGACCGCGTCCACTGCGTCATCCGCGGCGGAGCCGTCAACAACGACGGCGGCGGCGCCGGGCTCACGGTGCCCGACCCCGACGCCCAGGCGGACGTGATCCGCGCCGCCCTGCGCCGGGCGGGCGTCGCCCCCGAGGACATCGGGTACGTCGAGCTGCACGGCACCGGCACCCCGGTCGGCGACCCGATCGAGGCCGCCGCGCTCGGCGCGGCCCTCCGCGCCGACGGCGGGCAGCCCCTCGCCGTGGGCTCCGCCAAGACGAACGTGGGCCATCTCGAAGGCGCCGCCGGCATCGTCGGCCTCGTCAAGACCGCGCTCTGCCTGAGCCACCGGCAGCTTCCCCCCACCCTCGACCACGTCACCCCCAACCCCGCCATCCCGATGGACCGCCTGGGCCTCCGCGTCCAGACCGCCCTGGCGGACTGGACCACGGAGCCGGGCCGGGCCCGCCACGCCGGGGTGTCCTCCTTCGGTATGGGCGGCACCAACTGCCACCTGGTCCTCGGTGAGGCGCCCGCCGGCGCCCGCCCGGCAGCCGCACGGACCGCGACGGCCGCGCCCCTCGGAACGACGCCGTGGGTGCTCTCCGGCCGCACCGAGGCCGCGCTGCGGGCCCAGGCCGCCCGGCTGCTCGCCCACACGGCCTCCCACCCCGACGCCACGGACGCCGACCTCGGCCACTCGCTGGCCGTCACGCGAACGGGCTTCCAGCACCGCGCGGTGGTGCTCGGCTCCGCCCGTACGGAGCTCGAGGCGGGCCTGCGCGTGCTCGCCGACGCGGGGGAGTCGGCCTCGATCGTCCGGGGCACGGTGACCACCGGGGACGCCTCCGGGGCGGTGTTCGTCTTCCCCGGCCAGGGTGCCCAGTGGATCGGCATGGGCCGGGAACTCCTGGACACCGCACCGGCGTTCCGCGCGTCGATCGACGCCTGCGAAGCCGCCCTGGCGCCCTTCGTGGACTGGTCGCTGACCGACGTCCTGCGCGGCGCCGAGGGCACCCCGTCGCTTGACGACGTGGACGTGGTCCAGCCCGTCCTCTTCGCGGTGATGGTCTCCCTCGCGGCCCTGTGGCGCTCGTGGGGGGTGGAGCCCGCCGCGGTGGTCGGCCACTCGCAGGGCGAGATCGCCGCCGCGTACGTGTCCGGTGCGCTGTCCCTGGAGGACGCGGCCCGCGTCGTGGCCCTGCGCAGCCGGGCCATCGGCCGCCGCCTGGCCGGCCGCGGCGGCATGGCCTCCGTCGCCCTGCCCGCCGAAGAGGTCGCCCGGCGCCTCCGGGGCCCCTTCGCCCGCGTCGAGATCGCCGTCGTCAACGGCCCCTCGGCCACCGTGGTCTGCGGCGAACCCGACACCCTCGACGCCCTCGCCGTCGAACTGGAGCACGAGGGCGTCCGGGTGCGGCGCATCGCCGTCGACTACGCCTCGCACTCGGCGTACGTGGAGGAGATCGAGGACGACGTCCTGACCGCCCTGGCCCCGATCGCGCCCCGCACCCCGGACATCCCGTTCTACTCGACCCTGCTGGCCCGCCGGATCGGCGACGAACCCCTCGACGCCGCCTACTGGTACCGCAACCTGCGCGGCACCGTCCGCTTCCAGGAGACCGTCGAGGCCCTGCTCGCCGACGGCCACACCGCCTTCGTCGAGGCCAGCGCCCACCCGCTCCTCACCTCCGCCGTCCAGGACGTCGCCGAGGCCCGCGCCATCCGCGTGGCGACCGTCGGCACCCTGCGCCGCGACGAGGGCGGCCCCGACCGGCTCCTGAAGTCGCTCGCCGAGGCGCACGTCCACGGCCTGTCCGTCGACCTCGCCGCCTGCTTCCCCGGCGCGCACCCCGTCGACCTGCCGACGTACGCCTTCCAGCGCCGCCGCCACTGGCTGCCCGAACTCGACGCCGCCGCACCGGCCCCGACCGCCACTCCGGCCGCCGCCCCCGCCGCACCGCGCGAGGACCACGGCACCGCCGACGAGGAGCCCTCGCTCCGCACCGAGCTGGCGGCCCTGGACGCCGCCGCGCGCCGGCGCCGGGTGCTCGACCTGGTGTGCTCCACGACGGCCGTCGTCCTCGGCTTCGACGGCCCCGGCGCCGTCGACCCCGCCGTCGCCTTCAAGAACCAGGGCATGGAGTCCACCACCGCCCTCGAACTGCGCAACCGCCTCCGGGCCGCGACCGCGCTCCCGCTGCCGACCACCCTCGTCTACGAGCGCCCCACCCCCCAGGCCCTCGTGGACCACCTCCTGGCCGAACTCACCGAACCGGCCGAGGAGGACCGCCCCGCCGAAGCGGCCCGGGCGAGCACCGACGAGGACCCGATCGTCGTGGTCGGCATGGGCTGCCGGTTCCCCGGCGGCGTGGAGTCGCCGGAGGACCTGTGGCGGCTCGTCGCCTCGGGCACGGACGCCGTCGGCGCCTTCCCCGACGACCGGGGCTGGGACCTGGACGGCGTCTACGACCCCGAGCCCGGGAAGCCCGGCAAGTCGTACGTCCGCGAGGGCGGCTTCCTCTACGGTGCCGCCGAGTTCGACGCCGGGTTCTTCGGGATCTCGCCGCGCGAGGCCGTCGCGATGGACCCGCAGCAGCGGCTGCTCCTGGAGACCTCCTGGGAGGCCCTGGAGCGGGCCGGCATCGACCCGCACGCGCTGCGCGGCAGCAGCACCGGCGTCTACGTCGGCGCCATGGCCCAGGACTACGGCCCGCGCCTGCACGAACCGGAGCAGGGGGCCGAGGGCTACCTCCTGACGGGCGGCACCACCAGCGTCGCCTCCGGCCGCATCGCGTACACCCTCGGCCTCGAAGGTCCCGCGGTCACCGTCGACACCGCCTGCTCCTCCTCCCTCGTCGCCCTGCACATGGCGGTGCAGTCCCTGCGCGACGGCGAGTCCACCCTCGCCCTCGCGGGCGGCGCCTGCGTCATGGCCACGCCCGGCATGTTCGTCGAGTTCGGCCAGCAGCGGGGCCTGGCCCCCGACGGCCGCAGCAAGGCCTTCTCGGCCGCCGCCGACGGCACCAGCTGGGGCGAGGGCGTCGGCATGCTCGTCCTGGAACGCCTCTCCGACGCCGTACGCGCCGGACACACCGTCCTGGCCGTGCTCCGGAGCTCCGCGATCAACCAGGACGGCGCCAGCAACGGCCTCTCCGCCCCGAACGGCCTCGCCCAGGAACGCGTGATCCGCCAGGCCCTGGACCGCGCGGGCCTGACGGCCACGGACGTGGACGTCGTCGAGGCCCACGGCACCGGAACCCGCCTCGGCGACCCCATCGAGGCCAAGGCGCTCCTGTCCACCTACGGGCAGGGCCGGACCCAGGGCCGCCCCCTGCTGCTCGGCTCGCTGAAGTCCAACGTCGGGCACACCCAGGCGGCGGCCGGTGTCGGCGGGGTCATCAAGATGGTGATGGCGCTGCGCGAGGGCCTGGTCCCCAAGACGCTGCACGTCGACGAGCCGTCCCCGCACGTGGACTGGTCCGCCGGTGCCGTCGAGCTGACGACCGAGGCCGTGGACTGGCCCGAGACCGGGCGCCCCCGCCGCGCCGCGGTCTCCTCCTTCGGCATCAGCGGCACCAACGCCCACGTCATCCTCGAACAGGCACCGACGCCCGAGCCCCGGCCGGCCGCCCCGGCGCGCGACGCCGACGCCCCCGCGGCGCTCGTCCTGTCCGCCAGGTCGGAGAACGCCCTGCGCGCCCAGGCCGCCCGGCTCGCCGAGCACCTGGAAGCGGACCCGTACCTGTCGCCGCTCGACCTCGGCTTCTCGTCGGCGGTCACCCGCACCGCATTCGAGCGGCGCGCGGTGGTGCTCGGCTCCGCCCGTACGGAGCTCGAGGCGGGCCTGCGGGCGCTCGCCGACGCGGGGGAGTCCGCCTCCGTCATACGCGGTGAGACGAGCGGCCGGGCCGGTTCCGGGGCGGTGTTCGTCTTCCCCGGCCAGGGTGCCCAGTGGATCGGCATGGGCCGTGAACTCCTGGACACCGCACCGGCGTTCCGCGCGTCGATCGACGCCTGCGAAGCCGCCCTGGCGCCCTTCGTGGACTGGTCGCTGACCGACGTCCTGCGCGGCGCCGAGGACGCCCCGTCCTTCGACCGCGTCGACGTCGTCCAGCCGGTGTCCTTCGCGGTGATGGTCTCCCTCGCGGCCCTGTGGCGCTCGTGGGGGGTGGAGCCCGCCGCGGTGGTCGGCCACTCGCAGGGCGAGATCGCCGCCGCGTACGTGTCCGGTGCGCTGTCCCTGGAGGACGCGGCCCGCGTCGTGGCCCTGCGCAGCCGGGCCATCGGCCGCCGCCTGGCCGGCCGCGGCGGCATGGCCTCCCTCGCCCTCCCGGCCCACGAGGCCGAGAAGCACCTCGCCCCCTGGGGCGACCGCCTCGGCGTCGCCGCCCTCAACAGCCCCCGGTCCACGGTCGTCGCCGGCGAACCCGAGGCCCTGGAGGCACTCGTCGAGGCCTGCAGGGCCGCGGGCGAGCGCGCCCGCCTCATCCCCGTCGACTACGCCTCGCACTCGGCGTACGTGGAGGAGATCGAGGACGACGTCCTGACCGCCCTGGCCCCGATCGCGCCCCGCACCCCGGACATCCCGTTCTACTCGACCCTGCTGGCCCGCCGGATCGGCGACGAACCCCTCGACGCCGCCTACTGGTACCGCAACCTGCGCGGCACCGTCCGCTTCCAGGAGACCGTCGCCCTGCTGGCCCGCGACGGCCACCCGTCCTTCGTCGAGGTCAGCGCCCACCCCGTGCTCTCCGCCGGGATCCAGGAGACCGTGGAAGCCGAGACCGGCACCGAACCCCTCCTGGCCGTCGGGTCGCTGCGCCGCGACGACGGAGGCCTGCGCCGCTTCGCCGCGTCCGCCGCCGAGGCGTACGTCCGCGGACTCCCCGTCGACTGGACCCGGCTCTACGAGCTGCACGGCCCGCGCCGCGTGGACCTGCCCACGTACGCGTTCCAGCGCGAGCGCCACTGGATGGAGCCGGCCCGCCGCACCACGACCCCGGACGACCTGGGCCTGGCGGCGGCCGGGCACCCCTTCCTCACCGCCTGCCTCGACCTCGCCGACGACGGCCCCGTGGTCCTCACGGGCCGGATCGCACCGCGCGACCACCGCTGGCTCGCCGACCACGCCGTCCTCGGCACCGTCCTGCTGCCCGGCACCGCCTTCGTCGACCTCGCCCTGCACGCAGGCTCCCACGTGGACCACGCCGACCTCGACGAACTCGTCCTGCACGCCCCGCTCGTCCTCACCGAGGACACGGCCGTCCAGCTGCAGGTCGTCGTCGGCCCCGCCGACGCCTCCGGCCGCCGTCCCGTCTCCGTGCACTCCCGCACCGAGGAGCCCGGCGACGGCCCGGCACGCCCCTGGACCCGGCACGCCGACGGCTGGCTCGCCCCCGGCACCCCGGCGACCGGCCGGCGCCCCGGCCGACACGGCCTGGCCCCCGGCCGGTGCCCGGCCCCTCGACCTCGGCGACCGCTACGGAGAACTCCTTGCGCAGGGGTACGAGTACGGCCCCGTGTTCCAGGGACTGCGGGCGGCCTGGCGCCTGGGCGACGAGGTGTACGCCGACGTGGTGCTGCCCGGACCCGGCACGGCCGGCGAGGACTTCGGCCTCCACCCGGCCGCCCTGGACGCCGCCCTGCACGCGATCGGCCTGCTCGACGCCGACCCGGCGACGGGTACGGCCCCGGCCACGGGCACGGCCCCGACGACGGCCGGCGGCCCCCTGCTGCCGTTCGCCTGGAACGGCGTCCGGCTCCACGCCCACGGTGCCACCACCCTCCGGGTACGCCTCTCCCGTACCGCCGACGACGCCGTCGCCGTGTCGGTCGCGGACCCGGCGGGACAGCCGGTGGCCACCGTCGACGCGCTGGTGATGCGCCCGGTCGAACCGGAGCGGCTCGCGGGACTCGCCCGGCGCTCGGACACGCTCTTCGCCGTCCGCTGGTCCCCGGTCCCGCTCGACGCGGCACCGTCCGCCACGGGACCCGGGACCGTCGCGGTCCTCGGCCTCCCCGGCGCCGTACCCGGCCTCGACACCGCCGCCGCCCACGACGACCTGACCGCACTGCTCACCGGACTCGACGCGGGGGAGCGCGCACCCGACCTGCTGGTCGTCCCCGTCGCCACGGACCCGGCCGACCCGGCCCACGCGGCCGCCGATCCGGCGGCCACCGGGCACCGGATCGCCCGGGAGCTGCTCGGCACCGTCCAGCGGGCTCTCGCCGACGAGCGCCTGGCGGCAACCCGGTTCGCCGTGGTGACCGGGGGAGCGGTCGCCACCGCGCCCACGGCCGGTGTCACGGACCTCGCCGCCTCCGTCGCCTGGGGCCTGATCCGTACCGTACAGACCGAGTACCCGGACCGGTTCGCGCTGGTCGACACCGACGCGGTCGCCTCCGGCGACGCCTCCGCCGCCGCCCTCCCCGCCGCCGTGGCCACCGCCTTCGCCCGCGCCGAGCACCAGCTCGCCCTGCGGGCGGGACAGGCCCACGCGCCCCGCCTGGTCCACGCCGAACCCGCGACGGACGCCTCCCGGCGCCCGCTGGACGAGAACGGGACCGTACTGATCACGGGCGGCACGGGAACGCTCGGACGCCTGGTCGCCCGCCACCTCGTCACCGAACACGGCGCCCGCCGAATCCTCCTGACGAGCCGTCAGGGCGAGGCGGCGGCCGGATCGGCCGAACTCGTGGCGGAACTCGCCGCACTCGGCGCCGAGGCCCGCGTGGCGGCCTGCGACGCCGCCGACCGCACCGCCCTCCGGGCCGCGCTCGACGGCATCGACCCCGCCCACCCGCTGACCGCCGTCGTCCACGCCGCGGGCCTCCTCGACGACGCCACCGTCGAGGCCATGACCCCCGACCAGGTGGACCGGGTCCTGCGCCCCAAGTCCGACGCGGCCTGGCACCTGCACGAGCTCACCCGCGACCTGGACCTCGCCGCGTTCGTCCTGTTCTCCTCCGTCGCCGGCACCCTCGGCCTCGGCGGCCAGGCCAACTACGCCGCCGCCAACGCCTTCCTCGACGCCCTCGCCCACCGGCGCAGGGCCCAGGGACTGCCCGCCGTCTCCCTGGCCTGGGGCCTGTGGCGGCAGGCCAGCGGAATGACCGGCGAACTGACGGACACCGACATCGCCCGCATGGCCCGCTCCGGCGTCGCACCCCTCGCCTCCGACGAGGGACTCCGGCTGCTCGACACGGCCCTGGCCGACGAGGCGCCCCTGCTCGTCCCGGTCGCCCTGGACACCACGGCCCTGCGCGCCCGCGCGGCCGGCGAGGGCATCGCACCGCCCCCGATGCTGCGCGGCCTGGTCCGCGTACCGGCCCGCAGGACCGAAGCCGCCCGCACGACGGCCGGCGCCCCGCAGCACCCCGACGGACTCGCGCAGCGACTGTCCGGCCTCGACCCCGAGGAACGCCGGCACACCGTCCTCGAACTCGTCCGCCAGTGCGCCGCGGTCGTCCTCGGCCACGGAACCCCCGAGGCCGTCGAACCCGAACGCGCCTTCTCCGAGCTGGGCTTCGACTCGCTCACCTCGGTCGAGCTCCGCAACCGGCTCAACGCCGCCACCGGACTGCGCCTGCCGACCACCCTGCTGTTCGACTGCCCCACCCCGGCGGCCGTCACCGACCGGGTGCTCGACCGGCTCGCCCCACCGGAGCCCGCACAGCGGCCCCAGGACCCGCGGCACACCGCGCCCGACACCGAGCCGCCCCGGGACGAACCCGTCCTCGCGGCCATCGAGTCGGCCAGCGACGACGAAATCTTCAGCTTCATCGAAAGCGAACTCGGCATCTCATGAGGAGTGTTGGTCGAATGTCCATGTCCAACGAGGACAAGCTCCGCGACTATCTGAAGAAGGTCACGACCGACCTCCACACCACCCGGCAGCGACTGCGGGAGATCGACGAGCGCAGCAGCGAGCCGATCGCCGTCGTCGGCATGGGATGCCGGTTCCCCGGCGGCGTGGAGTCGCCGGAGGACCTGTGGCGGCTGGTCGCCACCGGCACCGACGCGATGGGCGGATTCCCCGTCGACCGCGGCTGGGACGTGGAGGGCCTGTACGACCCCGAGCCCGGGAAGTCCGGCAAGTCGTACGTCCGCGAGGGCGGGTTCCTGCACGGTGCCGCCGAGTTCGACGCCGGGTTCTTCGGGATCTCGCCGCGCGAGGCCGTCGCGATGGACCCGCAGCAGCGGCTGCTCCTGGAGACCTCCTGGGAGGCCCTGGAGCGGGCCGGCATCGACCCGACCGGACTGCGCGGCACCGACGCCGGCGTCTTCGTCGGGCTCATGTACCACGACTACACGGCCCGGCTCGGCCAGGTGCCCGAGGAGTACGAGGGCTACGCGATCACCGGCGGCTCGTCCAGCGTGGCCTCCGGCCGCATCGCGTACACCCTCGGCCTCGAAGGTCCCGCGGTCACCGTCGACACCGCCTGCTCCTCCTCCCTGGTCACCCTGCACATGGCCGTCCAGTCGCTGCGCCGCGGCGAGTGCGGGCTCGCGCTGGTCGGCGGCGCGGCGATCATGCCCACCCCGACGATCTTCCTGGAGTTCTCGCGCCAGCGGGGCCTGGCCCCCGACGGCCGCAGCAAGGCCTTCGCGGCCTCCGCCGACGGCACCAGCTGGGGCGAGGGCGTCGGCATGCTCGTTCTGGAACGCCTCTCCGACGCCGTACGCCACGGCCACCGGGTCCTCGCGGTCGTCCGCGGCTCCGCCGTCAACCAGGACGGCGCCAGCAACGGCCTCACCGCCCCCAACGGCCCCTCCCAGGAACGCGTCATCCGCCAGGCCCTGTCCGACGCGGGCCTCGCGCCGCACGAGGTCGACGCGGTCGAGGCGCACGGCACCGGCACCACGCTCGGCGACCCGATCGAGGCGACCGCCCTGATCGAGACGTACGGGCAGGACCGCCCGGCGGACCGGCCGCTGCT